>JAQGHK010000471.1 GCA_028288875.1 Phycisphaerales bacterium
GAGACCGTGTCGGAGACATCGTAGTAGACGATATCCAGCAGGATGTTTCCGAAACGGCCGTTGTTGCCGCCGGTGCGGATGAAGTCGGCGTTCGCGTCGCCGAACAGGGTGTCGCGGCCGTCGTTGCCGAAGAGGCGGTCGTCGCCGCGGCCGCCGTGCAGGATGTCGTCGCCGTCGCCGCCTTCAAGGCTGTCGACGCCGTTGCTGCCGTTCAGACGGTCGTTGCCCGTGCCGCCCGTCAGCGTGTCGGCGCCGGCGCCGCCGTCGAGGTAATCGCCGCCGTCGCCGCCGTCGAGGCTGTCATCGCCGGCCGCGCCGAAGATGCCATCGCCGCGGTTGCCGCCGATGAGGGTGTCGTTGTCGTCTTCGCCATAGATCAGGTTCTGGCCAGGGCCGCCGAGGATGCGATCGGCACCCGCGCCGCCGAACAGCGTGTCATCGCTGCTGCCGCCGTAGATATAATCATTTCCGCCGCGGGCCTGGATGACGTTTCCGGCATTGCGCGTGACGACGGTGGTGCCGTCATCGGGGATATTGCCGCCGTCGCCGCCATCGATCTGATCGTTGCCTTCACCGCCATAGATGGTGTCAGCGCCGGCGCGGCCATAGATGATGGCGGGGAGCGAAACGTTTTCGGTGATCTTCAGGTAGTCGTTAAAGGCCGACCCGCGAATATAAATCGAGCTGAAGTTGCTGGCCGTGAAGTTCGCGCCGACGCCGTTGGTGTAAACGGTGATCGTGTTGCCGCTTTGATCGACGATGATCGTCGTGTCGGCGGTCTGGGCGGTTTCGTCGATCAGGAGCGCGCCGCTGGGGACGGGGATGTCCCCGCCGCCGCTGCCGGCGCTGTTCACATAGGTCTGCATCAGCGCTTCGCCGGCCGGGGTGGCGTAGGCGATGTGGATGGTGCCCGCAACGCGGTACGCCAGGCCGAAGCGGTGATCCGCATTAAGCTGAACGCCGGTGATGACGGTTTCAGCCGCCACGCCCGCGCCGGTGTTGCCATTGAACACGCGGAAGGCGACCTGATCGTATGCCAGGCCGGTCGTGGCCTGCGCCCAGCCGATGGCAAAGCCGCCGGTGGTGTCGAATGCCACTTCCGGGGCGATCTGCGATTGCGAGACGACCGTGGCCGCATTGAACGTGCCGCCCAGGAGCGATTCGTTCGCGTTGTACCGCTGGCCGACGATGCGGAGGGTACCGCCGACCGTGGTTTCCCAGGCGACCAGGAACCGCCCGTTATTGGCGATGCCGACGGCCGGCTCACTGAAAATGTCGGACGAGACGGTCACGGGCGTGCCGCTAACGGTGCCGTTGGCGTTGTAAAGCTGGACGAATGTGCCGGGGGTCGCCCCCGACGGGACCGAATAGCCGATCAGGAACGCGCCTGCTGCATTGGCGGCGACGTCCGGCTCCACGCCGACGCTGGCGATGGCGAACTCGCCACCGTTAGCCGCGCCGCCGGCATTGAACCGCCGGCCGACCAGACCGCTACCGGGGATGCTGCTCTCCCAGACGACAATGAAGTTGCCGGCGCTATCCATCGCCACACGGCTATTGGACTGGTTGCCGTTGGTGACCGTGTTCACACGGGTAGGCGCGCCAACGATCGTGCCGTTGGCGAAGACTGCCTCATAAATATCGCTGTCCGTGCCGCCGGGGATGCCCGGGCCGGGGGGCGTCGTGACCGTAACCTGGTAGGTGACGACGACAAGGTCGCTACTGGTATTCGCGGCCACGTCAGTGTTCGACACCACGCCGTTGGCCGGCAACGCGACGTTGATCGGCGTGCCAGGGGTGCTGCTGTCGGGCCCGGTGACGGGGACGACGTTCAGGGTCGTGCCGTTGGGCCCGACGACCGTGGCATAGCGGTAACCATTGATGATATTGGGAGCGGCCGCCGCACTTTCGACGGTCTGGCCGATGGTGGTAGGCGTCAGCGTGCCAACGGCCCCCACTGGGTTGAAGGCCAGCAACTGGCGCGCTTCGAACGACTCCAGAATCATGCCAGCACTGCTGTAAGTGCCCGCCCCGTTAAAACTGTTGCCGTTGAGACCGCTCTTGGAGCCCTTTTCGTCCGCCAATGCCATCGTAAACCCTCTTTCGCCGTGAACTGCTGAAACGACCCTGCGGTTATACCAAGAGACGCCGCCGATTGGCTACGGTTAGCCTCCGGCGCGACGGATTTGAAGTCTTTCTACGGTTTTCTTTGCCGGGAGGCGATTATTCTCGGCCCCTACTCGCGATCCAAGGTGCCTGCCGTGACGCCTAACTGGCTCAAAACCCGCAGGCCGCGGAAGGCGCCCTTCGCCTCCGTCCGGCCGGCGAGGATGTCGCGATAGCGTTGCACGATCGGCCCCACTTCGTCGGGCCGCTGGCGGAGCAGCTCGACTCGGAAATGCCGCACGCCAAGCCCCAGCATCCGCGGCACGAACTCGGCGGCCGACTGGGCGGCGGCGTTGTACAGCGTATTGCGACACCCGGCATCGGGGATCAGCGGGTGCGATTGACCGGTGCGGTCTTTGAGATCAACGGCGTGCGTCTCACACGGCCGGCCACAGGTGCGGTAGTCGGTGCCGTCGCTGAGCGTGTGCGAAAAAACGCAATGTTCCATATGAAACATCGGCATGTGCTGGTGAATGACGCACTCGAAGAATGCCGGGCCCAGTGGCCCGCCGCTTCGGCCAATCATCGCAGCCATCTGCCGCCAATTCAGGTCGTAGCTCGGCACGACCCGCTGCAGGCCAGTCTCGCGGAACACGGCGGCCGTCCATTCGTTGGCGACGTTCAGGGCATAATCGCCGAACAACGGCAGGTTCGGAGCGAATTCTTTGAAGAACTCGATGGCAGCCAGGTTGCGGACAAGGATGCCGTCGCCACCGGTATCGAGAAGCTGCTTCAGCCAGCCGTCTTCGCCCGGCTTCACGATCCGCATCGTCGCCAAATGCACCGGCACGCCGGCCGCATTGCAGAGATCGACGGCCTGTTTGTACCGGCGAACATCTTCAAAATCGCAGGAGATGGTCGCCGGCCGATCGGCGCTATCTAGCAGCGCCGACACCTGATCGACGGTGCGGGCCATGACGTGGAGCGATGGATTCGTAGGGACGACGCATGCGTCGTCCGCGGGTGCCGATTGACGTTCGATGGACGACACATGCGTCGCCCCTAGAGAAATCGCATGCGACCTTCGCCGCCGTTCGATCAACTGCTCCACGCCGCGCCGGCGAACGTCGGCCAGCATACCTTTCGGCGTGATCGGGTCGGCGGCGATCTCGCAGGTGAAGTCGCCCAGCGAGAACGGCGTCGTCGCCAGCATCGATAATTGATCCCGCAGCAATCGCTCCGTGGCCGGATATTGATCAGCGGGTTTCAGCGGTTCTGCGCTATCGACGGCAACGGCGTGCGTGCCGTCCGTCAGCGTCAGATGCAGCGGCTCGCCCGTTCGCGCGACGACCGTCATATCGATCGAAACGCGATGAACGACGCGATCCTTGGCGTAGCTCTGCTCCAGCCGCTTCGTGACTTCCGGATCATCCGTCTTCCAGACGAGCGCGCCGATCTGCACCAATTCCGGCCGCGCGTCATTGCGACCGAGTTCGATGGCAATCTGCCCCCGCCCCGCCGGCCGGACGGCATAGATGCGCCCGCCGGCCTCTTTCGTTTCCGGCCGGCCTTCATCGAAGACGATGCCGTCGCCGGGTTTCAACTCAGCGTCGCCAGCCGTTTCGACGACGAATCCGCGCGGCTGGGTGCGAACGACCTTGCCGATGTGCCGACCACGCGATTTCGGGAATCGGCCGGGCACCATCGTCTGGTGATTCACGCCGCCGAGGAAGCCGGTGCCGAGGCCGCGCGAAAAGACCTGTTCGAGATCGCCCTTCTGCCGGGCCGAGATGACGAACGGTTGCTTGGCCGCGGCCGCATCGATCGCCGCGCGGTACGTCGATGCGGTCGCTGCCACATACGGCCCGCCTTTGAGCCGGCCTTCGATTTTAAAGCTGGAGACCCCGAGATTCGTCATCCGCTCGACCAATTCATATGCGGCCAGGTCTTTCGGACTTACCAGATACCGCACGTCGCCCAAATCGCGCGATTGGCCATCCACAATCAGTTCATACGGCAACCGGCAGGCCTGCGCACACTGCCCGCGATTCGCCGAGCGGCCGCCAAAGCTTTCGCTCGTCAGGCATTGCCCGCTGTAGGCTACGCAGAGCGCGCCGTGGACGAACACTTCCAGTTCCGCTTTGGTGTTGGCCGCCACTTTTTCAATGTCATCGACCGAAAGCTCGCGGGCCAGCACCACACGCACCACACCCAGGCGTTGCACGAACGCGATGCCGCGCGGCTCGGTCAGCGTCATCTGCGTGCTGCCATGAACAGGCAGCGTCGGGGCGACGTCGCGGATCATCCGGGCGATGCCCAGGTCCTGCACGATCACCGCATCCACGCCCGCGGCCGCCATCGCCTTCACGTAATCGACGGCCGCCGGCAGCTCTTCGGAAAAAATCAGCGTATTGAACGTGAGAAAGCCCTTCACGTTGTGCCGGTGCAGGTAATCCATCACCTCGGGCAACTTGGCCAGCGTGAAATTCTCGGCCCGGTGGCGGGCGTTAAATTGATCGAGCCCGAAATAAACCGCATCCGCCCCATTGGCGACGGCCGCGCGCATCGCCTCCATGTCGCCGGCGGGGGCGAGGAGTTCAGGGCGCGATAAACCGGAGGCAACGGCCATTCCGCGAGTATATCAGGTCAAACGCGGCCGGGTGGCCAGCCAGGCATAAACAAATGCCACACCCAGCACGCCATCGATGATCCCGGCGACCAGCAATTGGCCATCCAGCCGGCCCAACGAAAACAGAACGACCGTGGCGATGCAGAAACCCGCTTTTTCCAGCCACGTTGCCGGAATCAGCGGCCGATAGCGTGCGGGATCCGTCGCGATCACCAGAAACGCCGCCTGCCAGGCGATGGCGCAGGTCACAAAGCCAAAATACAATTCGGAATGATTCGGGGCCGGCGGATGCTGCTGGCCGAAATAGCCCTCCGTGAACAGCATCGGCACGAGCGCGATCAGGCCGTAGACGCCGGCGATGCGATAGATCCAGCGGGCTGTGTTCATTGCGGTCGAATGTGAACCACTGAGGGCACGGAGAACACGGAGAAGACTAATTGACCATGCGTTTGATCCCATTGACGAGCCGGTCGACGTTGAAATTGACCAGTAAGCCGACACGGATGCCGCTGAGCTTGAGATAGGTCAGCACCTGTGCTTCGTGGATCGAATGCAATTCGTTACAGGCCTTCAACTCGATGAGGATTCTGTCTTCAACGATAATGTCGGCGCGGAAACCGCACTCCAGCCGCAGACCCTTGTACAGCATTGGGACAGGCACTTGCCGCCCGAATCGCAGCCCACGAAGCGTCAGTTCATGGCACACACATTGTTCGTAAGCTGATTCCAAGAGCCCCGGACCCGACTCTCGATGGACCTCGATCAACGCTCCAATCACTTTTTCGCTCAGTGCCTCCTCTAATATCATCTTCTTCTCCGTGCTCTTCGTGCTCTCCGTGGTTCAATCGCTTACTCACCCGGGATATAGCTGATCACCCCTTCAAACGGACTGCTGGCCGTCGCGTAGCGCTTCTTGGGGATCCGCCCGGCCTGGTAGCTGAGGCGGCCGGCTTCGATGGCGTGTTTCATGGCGATGGCCATTTTCACGGCGTCCTTGGCGTGGGCGATGCCGGTGTTGAGCAGAACGCCATCGGCGCCCAGTTCCATGGCGATGGCCGTGTCACTGGCGGTGCCGACGCCGGCGTCGACGATGACGGGGAACGTAGGGTCGCCGTCTTTGAGCAGTTCGAGGCAGAGGCTGATGTTCAGCGGATTGAGGATACCCTGCCCGCTGCCGATCGGGCTGCCGGCGGGCATGACGCTGGCCGCGCCGGCTTCCTTGATGCGGACGGCCGAGCGCGGATCGTCGCTGGTGTAGGCCAGGACGGTGAAGCCTTCTTTGACCAGTTCCTTCGTCGCTTCGATCGTGCCGACGGGGTCGGGCAGCAGCGTTTTCTTATCGCCGAGCACTTCCAGCTTCACCCAGCCGGCGCCGGCGTTGCCCTGCTTCTCCAGCAGGTCGCGCCCGAGCATGGCGACGCGGATCGCATCATCGGCGGTGAAACAGCCGGCCGTGTTCGGGAGGATCGTGTACTTCTTGAGATCGAGGAAATCGAAAAGGCTTTTGCCTTCCTTATCGATCAGCCGCTCGCGCCGCACGGCCACCGTCACGACCTGGCAGCCGCTTGCCTCCAGGGCTTGCTGCATAATCGGGTAGCTTTCGTACTTACCCGTGCCGACGAAAAGACGATTGGCCAGCTCAAATTTACCGATGCGGAGGGAATTCATAAGGCACGCGAGTTTACCGCTGCGGCCGCAGTGGTACCACCGAGGCCATTTGGCGCACGGTCATTCCATCGTCGGCGGCGACGTGAGGCGAGACGGCGGCGTGGGCGAATCCTTCTTCAGCGACTTCAAAATCGCCGTCAGCCGATCGCGCGCTTCCGGCGGCTGGTCGGCCATCAGATTCTGCAGCACGCCGACGATGGACGGCCCGCCGGCGGTCAGTTCCGTTTCAGCGGACTCGCGGGTTTTCCAGTCGTCGCTGTTCAGCAATTTGACGGCCGCGTTGATTTTCTCGACCACGCCGGCGGCCGGGAATGGGCTGGGGTTGTCGTAATCGCGCAGGGCGGCCGCGGGCACGGTCAGCGCGGTGCCACCGGCCAGCTTCACGGTGAACGATGCGTCCGCCAGCAGGCCGCGGAACATGCTGCCATCGGCGGTGGTGACGGCGGCTTCCGGCTGGCCGGGGCGGGGGCGGGTGATGGAGCGGATTTCCGCGCCGGCGATCGTGAGCGTGTCGAACGCGGTCACAATCTTCACCGGCTTATCCAGCCGGGCGGCCACGCAATCGTCGCCGAGCAGGCCGAGCGTGGCGGCACCGGCGCCGATCAGCTCGGCTAATTTGACGATCTGGACACGCGCCAGGGCGGCCGTGGCGAACGCGGCCGGTTTGCCCATGGCCGTTGGCTGGAGCGACAGGTCGCCATCGGCCAGCACGCCGCTGAGGCGCGAGCCGTCGGTCAGGAAGATCTGATGCGCCGGGGCGGCCGGCGGCGTCAGGACGGCCGCCACCTGGTCCGGCGGGAATTCCAGCCGGCCGTAGCGGGTGTTGATCGCGATCGGCGACGTCGGCTTTTCGATTTTGAACCGCTCGCCGGTCGCCAGGAACGCCATCGGGCCATCCAGCGTCCACTCCGGCGTTTCGGCGGATGCGCTGCGATAGCCCAGACGCGTGACGTTCGCCATCGTCACGCTCGGCGACTGTCCGCCTGCCAATTTGATCGGCAGCGCGGGCTGGCTGAGCTTGCCGGCGAAGATCTCGCCGGCGCTGGTCACGACCCATTGCCGCCCTTCGCTGGTCACAATGCCCGCGACTTTTGCGGCCGGCAGATTTATTTCGCCGTAGCTGGTCGCCAGCGCGTACGACTCCACGCCCAGATCGCCGCGCAGCACGTCGCCGCCGGCGAGTTCGACGACATCGCTCGCCGTCCCGCGTAGCAGTTCCATGCCATCCGGCAGTCCGCCGCCGACGGGGGCGAGGTTCACCAGCGCCCGCCGAATCTCCACCGGCAGATCGGCGACGGCCTTTCCTTCCCGAAGCGCCCCGGCCCACTGCACACCGGCATCGGCGTTGTCGAACGTGCCGTGCCAGTGAACGATCGCCCGCTTCGATTTACCCGGAATCTTCAGTTGCAGCGTGGCGGTAATGACGTTGTTGTTCGGCTGGAACTGAATCGTCGGAACGACCTTCGCCCCCTTGCCGCCGAACAGATCCATCGCGGCCCGCTCCGCGCCGGTGCTGGCGGCCCAGCCGAGGGTTTGTTCCTTCTTTTTCGGGTCGGTGAGCGTCTGGCTGTCGTTGACGCCGTAGTTGGTGTTGGTCAGGAGCGAGAGATTGACGGTCGCTTCCTTGTCGGAAGGATTTTCAAAGACATCCACCACGCGCACGGGGCTGGCGTCTTCGAACTTAAACCGGCGGGTCACGCGCACGCCGCCGTTGATCGGCATGAAGGTCAAGACCAGCTCTTTGCGCTTGTCGTCGTAATCGCCCGTGTTCACCTGCCGCTGCGGCTGCTGGCCATTGACCGTCAGCATGCCGGCCTGCGAAAAGACGGGCTGATTGCCCTGCTGTTGGAGCACGCCCATCTGCTGGACAAACCACTGCGCCTGCGCGCTGTCGGGCGACTGGTACGGCAACTGCACCGTGTCGCCGTGAGCGGCGGCGGACAGAATCGCGACGGCAAGCAACGAACGCGGCAGGTGCATGCAAAACCCCTTACTTCAGTTTCGGCCCCATCATTTCAAACCCATCATTTTCAGCCCAAGCGTCTTACGCGGAAAATCGACAAAGAAAAAGCTGAACGGCCCGTCGTGAATGTCTTCCACCCCCGCGTTCATGCCGCCACTGACGCTTGCGCTGGCAACCAGATAGTTCATCCCCAGCACGCCGTCGAGCGTGAACGATTCGCCGGTGGCTTCGTCGATGACGGTGATGTCTTTGATCAGCACCGGCGTTTTCACGTAACGAATCGGCTCGCCCGCCGTTGAGGGCAGCTGCAAGGAATCGATAAAGCACCCCGCCACATCGGCCGACCCGCCAATGCCGCCGATCGGCAGGCTGAACTGGTCCTTGGCCGGGATGTTTTTGATCTTGCCGTCTTCGCCTATTTCGATGCCGATCGCCTTGGCCTTGGCGACGGAGATCATTGTGGCGGCGGATCCGGTATCCAGCAGCATCGTCAGCGTGGTCGTCTTGCCCTTATGGCCGATGGTTACGGGTTGAGTCCTGTCCGTCTTATCGAACGGATTCGGGCCGACCATTGGGTTCGGGGCGCTGTCGACTTTCGGGGCGTTCTTCGGTTCGGTCTGCGTGAAGCGATCGAAATCGACCATCGACAGCGGCACGGCGACATCAGGCTTGGGGATTTCCTTGTCGCCAGGCATCAGCAGGCGTGTGCGGAGCTTGTCGAACTCCGCCACAGGCCGGCAATCGACGACCATCACCCGGCCCTGCATGAGCGGCGTGCCGGCGATATCGAGCGCGCCGCCGAGCTGTTCCAGAATGCCGCCCGCCGAGCGGGTTTTGAGCTGGCCGGCCTTCAACGGCGCGGCATATTGGCCGATGTCCGTGCCATCGGTCTTGCCGCTGTATTCGGCGCAGCGAAGCCGCAGCGGCTCGGTGACGCCGAACGCCTCTTTGCCGGCCACGCCGACGTCATAAAACGTAATCGGTTTACCATCAAACACCGCCGCCTTAACACCCAGCGCGTCGGCCGTGCTTTTGGCGAGCATGGTGCCGCTGGCGCCAGTGTCGAGGAAGGCTTCTATGGTGAAATTCGGCGTCGGCGGGCGGTTTTTGTCCGGCTTCTCGCCCATCAGCGCGGCCAGCGCGTCGCCGCCTGCTTCGCCCTTGGCGGCCAACGGCGGGCCGTCGCCACGGCTGACGGCGAGGTAGATCCGCGGCTGGTCCATGGAGGCTGGCAGCACGCCCTGAACGTCCACGGCCCAAGTCGGCGAAGCGATCGCCAAGCAAGCCAGCAGTCCGGACCAACGTCGCCCGAGGATCTGTAAGCCGTGCATCGAAACCTCCCTGTGTGCGGTTAGTGTACCCATCGTTCGCGCGAGTTGCCTCGTATACTTAGAGATGTCGTATCGCCTTAGCATTCTCGACCAATCCCCTATCGCCGAAGGCACCGCGCCCGGCGACGCACTCCGAAACAGCATCGAACTGGCCCAACAGGCCGACCGGCTCGGCTATCACCGTTATTGGCTGGCTGAACATCACGGCAGCCCGGCCTTGGCCTGCAACAGCCCGGAAGTGCTGATCGGCCCCGTCGCCGCGGCTACGAAATCGATCCGCGTCGGCAGTGGCGGCATCATGCTGCCCCACTACAGCCCGCTGAAGGTGGCCGAAAGCTTCGGCATGCTGGCCGGGCTGTTCCCCGATCGAATCGATCTCGGCATCGGCCGGGCCGCCGGGACCGATCGCAATACCACATTCGCTCTCCAGCGCGACCGCCTTCACCATCCGCCGGACGATTTCACCCAGCAGTTCGACGAACTGCTCGGCTACCTCGCCGGTCACCTGCCAGACAACCATCCGTTCGCTCGGTTAGCCAAGGCGACCCAATCGGATGCCGTGCCATGGCTGCTGGGCAGCTCGCCGCAGAGCGCCATCTGGGCCGGTGAGCGCGGGTTGGGGTACGTGTTTGCGGACTTCATCAATCGATCTGGCGCGGAGAACGCCGAGCTGTATCGCGCCCAGTTCGAGCCTTCGGCGGTGCGAACGACGCCGTATGTGGGCGTGGCGGTCTGGGCCGTCGTGGCCGACACGGATCAGGGGGCCGAAGACCTCGCCGCCAGCAGCCGAATGATGCTCGACCTGCTGCACCGCGGCCGACTGATCCCCGTGCCGAGCGTGGCCGAGGCGAAAGCGTTTCTCGCCGAACAGCCCGATGGGCGATTCATGATGGCCCAGAGCCGGCGGATCATTGCCGGTAATCCGGAAACCGTAAAAGCTGGCCTCGACGCCGTGGTGGCCGAGTATGGAGCCGACGAAGTCCTCGTCGTGAACATCCTGCACGACCACGCGGCACGGATGCGATCGTACGAATTGCTGGCCGACGCGATGCGTTGCGCCATCGGGGCCAGCTGATCATCTGGGTGCCACAGGTCGCGGTACGCCGAGACCTGTGCT
>JAQGHK010000480.1 GCA_028288875.1 Phycisphaerales bacterium
TTAAGAAGCAGTACGGCGGCGAATGGAACGGCGCGAAAGACTCTGTGTGGCTAGCGAAATTTGCGCAACTGGTGCAAAAATCCTCCGCGGCGGTGCGGCAGGCGAATCCCAACATTCAGATCATCGCCGGCGGTGGGGTGACGCCAGCGACCTACTACATGCTGCAGAAGTACCCGGAGGCTTTCAAGAACATCGACGGCCTCGTCGAGCATCCATATACCTATCGCCAGCCGCCGGAAGTCATTGGTTTTGGCGGCGAGGCGTTCAATCAACGCGACGGCGTCAGCACGGCCAACGATCAGCACACGATGACTTCGCTGCTCAAGATGCAGGCCGACGAAAGCGACCTCCTGCTCGGCCGCCGACTGCCGGTCTGGGTGACCGAGTTCGGCTATCCGACGTTCACCAAGCAGCAGAAGAATTCCATCTACGCTGGCTTCACGGAAACTGCGCAAGCCGCCTATCACGTCCGCGGTCTGATCCAGGGCCTTGGCAGCGGCGCGTCCTTGTGGGCCATTTACGATTTGATCGATGACGGCACGGCGTCATCGGATGCCGAGCAGAACTTCGGCCTAGTTCGGCACAATGATGCCGCGCCAAAACCCGCGTTCACGTCGTTGCAGCGGGTGGCGAAATTGCTTGGAGCGGATTGGTCGTTGCTGACGCCGGAGCAAACGTCACTCACGATCGAAAATAAGTCCGGCGACAAGAATGCCGAGGAATGGGCGCAGCCGGTTGAAGACAAGGCCGCCGCGCTCGGCCCGCAGGTCTATTCGTTCACGGCCGCCGGCAACCCCGTGACGTTTGTCTGGGCGGCGGGGCGGATGAATTTGGAATTCAAGCCGCCAGTGGGTGATGTTACTCTCACGACATCCGATGCGTTCAAGTCGGCCGAGTGTGTGGATCTGGTGACGGGGAAATCCAAGACACTCAAGGTCGAGAAAACCGCGACCGGTGTGAAAGTCCGCGGCGTGCCGGTCGGCAGCGTGCCGGTGGCCGTCAAATGGTTGAAGAGCTAGGCCGCACCGCGATCAGGCCGCCGCCTGCATGGCCACGGCGAGGGCCGCCAGATCCTGTACCCGGCTGCCGAGCACGGATTTGTCGATCGTGCAGGCTTCATACGCCGGCTTGAGTGATTCGCGCTTCGCCGCTGCCCGAACGCCGTCGAGCAACAGGCCATCCAATCGTGCTGCCATGCTGCCGAGACTGATGCGTTGCGGGTTCAACGTATCGATCAATACGGCGCACAACTGGCCGAGATAATTGGCGAGCTCTGCGACGATTGCCTGGGCGAAGGTATCGCCCGCAAGCGCCGCATCGCCTACGGATTTGCCGTCGATTTGATCGGGCGGAATCGCATCGAGCGACGTCGGCGTATGCGGTTCAGCAAGCCGCATCACCGCCAGCTTGGCCAGGCCGCTGCCGCTGGTTAGTCCTTCGGCGCTGCCTGCCTTGCCGTAGCCGATCGGGCCGCCCGGCCCAAGTCGAATGTGGCCCACTTCGCCTGCCAAATCCTGCCGGCCGCGATGCAACCTGCCGCCGAGAATCAGCCCCGCGCCTTGGCCGGTGCCGCAGGTGAGGTAGATCAGGTCGTCGACTTCCCGGCGAAATCCCCATTGCCATTCGGCAACCGCCGACGCATTTGCGTCATTCTCCAGCGCGGTTGGCAGGTCCATCGCTTCAGTAAATATTTGCACAACAGGCACGCGATTCCAGTCCGGCAGATTCGGGGGCGACAGGATGGTCCCGTCGCGGCTGGACAGCGGCCCGCCGCATGAGATACCGCAGGCCACGAGCTCGTGCGCGTCGCGCATGGTTCGTGCCATCGTGATTAACGATTCAAGGGTTTCTTGCGGCCCGGCCGTCGCGATCTGCTCGCGCGCGATGACGTTACCGCCGCGGTCGCCCACGATCACGGCCGATTTCGTTCCGCCAATGTCGATGCCGAGCAGCAGGTCGTTCATGGTTTTGATCACACGCGGGAGTCGATCCAGTCGCAAACGCAGTGAAACAAGAGCTTGTGGGCTTCTTGGATACGTGCCGTCTGATCGGACGGCACGCACAGCTCAATATCGCACCGCCCGGCCAACTCGCCACCGTTACCGCCGATGAACGCGGCCGTTTGAAGGCCGGATTCGCGGGCGCGGTTGACGGCGCGAATGAGGTTCATGCTGCGGCCACTGGTGCTCAGGACGATCAACAAGTCGCCTGGATGACCGAGCGCCTCGACCTGACGTTCAAAGATCGTTTCAAAGCCGAAGTCATTTCCCGCGCACGTGATGGCGGCCGGGTCGCACAGGGCCAGCGCGGCGAGGGCGCGGCGATTGCGCTTGAATCGAACGCTCAACTCTTCCGCAAAATGCATCGCGTCGGCCATGCTTCCACCATTGCCGGCGATAAGCAGTTTGCCCCGCCTTTGCCAGCATTCCATGATGGCCTCGCCGAGCCGGGCGAGCGGTCCGCCGAGTGTCGGCAGTTGATTCAGGACGCTGACGGCATCCTGCACGGTGTCACGCAGCAACTGTTCCATTTTCCGGTTTCCCTCGCTGGAATGAATTGTAACACTGATGTTATATTGTGGTAGCGGATTCCCATTTTTGCTTTCGGCTCGACGAATATCTGAACCCTGATGAAAACGATTCACCTGATCGCCAGTGCGCATCTTGACCCGATATGGCTGTGGCCGTGGCAGAACGGCTTAGACGCCGTCCTGAATACGTGTCGCACGATGGTGCGGTTTCTAGAACGGCATCCGGAGGTCATCTTCACCTGCGGCGAGGCGTGGAAATACCGGCAGGTGCAGCAGCTCGCCCCGGAGCTCTTCGCGGAGATCCGAAAGCTCGTCGAGCAAGGCCGATGGGAAATCGTCGGCGGTTGGTGGATTCAGCCCGACTGCAATGCGCCGTCCGGCTTTGCGATGGAGCGGCAGATCGAACTTGGAATGCGCTATTTCCGCGAAACCTTCGGCCAAGTGCCGACGATCGGCTACAACGTTGATTCCTTCGGCCACGCGGCCACGCTGCCGGGGCTGATGCGCGCCGCCGGGCAGACCAGCTACGTGATGATGCGCCCTCAGGAAAACGAGATGACGCTGCCCGGGCGCGTGTTTCGGTGGCAGGGCTATGACGACGGGCCGTCGGTGACGACATTCCGCATTGCCGGCGGCTACGGCGATTTCAATCGGATTAGCGAAGCTCATATTCGTGCGTCGCTCAAGGATCTTCCCGACGGTATCAATCACACAATGTGTTTCCTCGGCGTCGGCGATCACGGCGGCGGTCCGAATGAACGACTCATGGCATGGCTGGCGGAGCATCGCGCGGCGTTTGCTGACGTAAAAATGGTGTGGTCCTCGCCAGCACGATTTTTCGGGGCGATTCAGGATGATCTCTCGAAACTCCCCGTCCACACCGGCGAACTGCAGCACCATGCCATCGGGTGTTACAGCGTCTATCGCCCCGTGAAAGTATCTGTGCGCCGAGCAGAGCATCTGCTGGCCCAGGCGGAAACACTTGCCACACCTGCCGAGCGTGATGCGCTCGATGAAGCATGGCGGACGACGTGTTTTCACCACTTCCATGACACGCTCGGCGGCACCTGCATTCCGAGCGCCTATGGCCAAGTTGAGGCGCAGCTCGGCGGCGTGCAGGCGCTGGCCGACACGCTGCTTCAGACGTCGCTGCGTCGCCGGGTGCTGGCCCTGCCGGCCGATCGGCATCATCGTATTGTGCTGCAGAACGCCTCCGACCGAGCCTTCAGGGGCTACGCGTCCTGGGAATATTGGTGGACCGATGGCGGCAAGTGGGAGGATCACTGGCGATTGCTGGATGAGCAGGGCGCCGTAGTGCCGCACCAGATGCCGGCCACGGAGGCGGTGCAGGTCGGCATGCAGTCGCGCGTGATGTTCCGGGCGGACCTTGGTCCGAGGGAAACACGCGTGGTTCGGATTGATCGAAACACCGTGGCGAATGTTGCTCTGCCAGAATCACCGGTCACTGCGGCAGGCATCACCGTAGCATCGCGAACCGGCGCGGCCGTCGATCTATCAATCGCGGGCTCGGGTGGTGGGCTGCATCTCGCCGGCATATCGGTGCCGATGCCACGGCTGGACTTGATCGAGGATCCGACCGATACGTGGTCTCACGGTGTAACCGGTTATGCGGAATCGCCACTCGAAGCGTGCCAATGGGAATCGCCGGTGCTGGCGGAGCGAGGCCCGTTGATGGCCGCCTTGATTCATCGCGGTCGGATCGGGGGATCGAACACATTGGCAGAATACCGCGTCTACCATGACGAGCGTTTCGTGGAATTGCTGCTGCGAATCGAATGGATCGAACGGCATAAAGTCCTCAAGCTGACTTGGCCGATGTCTAAGCCGCTGGTGGACCGGACCGACGGCATTCTCGGCGGCGAACTCGTGCGCCCGTCGAACGGTGTCGAGCGGCCGATTCGGGATTTTACCCTGTTGCGATTGGCGGACGGATTGCGGCTAGGCGTCGTT
>JAQGHK010000496.1 GCA_028288875.1 Phycisphaerales bacterium
TTTAGCTCGCGGAAGTAGTTCGGAACGCCCAGCACTACGCTGCAACCGCCGTAGACCGGATCGTGCTTGAGGAAGTTAATAAGCCGATCGACGCCGATGTCGCGAGCACGGTACGGCCGGTCAGGAAATCCCAGGCCCCAGATCGCCACAAGCGGCTTGCCATGGTCGTAAAGATACGTCTGGTCGGTTCCCTGTGAGGTGAGCTTGAGATCGTCAACCAATTCCTTCCAGTCCTCGATCACGGCTGAGCAGTCCTCACCGCTGGCCTTGAGGCCGGACAAGTCATACATGACCGAGATCGCCCGATCGTATTTGCGCGATGACGTAAGTGATTGTTCCAGCACTCGCCGGCTTTTGAGGCGGCTTTCAGGCATCCGCAATCCGCTGAAGAAGCGTTGCACGAAAACACCGTCGATGCCGTAGTCCCGCATCCACTTGAAGTGCAGGCCTACGGTGCTGGCGTCGACCGAACTGAACACGCGGGCCGAGGTGCCGTCAGCCATCTTGAGCGCGGTCGGGTAAATCTTTTCGTATTCGCTCACGTCCGGCCAGACGTCTATATGCACGTTCCCGGCGTCGAACTTGCCATGACTGGCGTAGTGGCCCCAGCCGGTGCTCTGGACTTCATCGCCGGGCGCGCGGAACCAGCCTTGGTAGCCGCACATCACCCGGCCTTCGTACGCGTCGAAACGTGACGCCGGACTGTGGTGAGTGGCCGCCATAGCAATGTTGCCGCAGCAGAGCGTGATCGTCGCGACAGCGAGAAACGTACAAAAACTGAACATCAAGTTGTATTCTCCAAAGGCACCTTTGCGGCCATGCCGCCTTAGCGTCCGCCGCCGACAGCGGTAATCAGCAGTTTGCGGCTGACGATCGGCCCGATAGCGAAATTGCCCGGCCGGAGCCCCCGCACCAATTGCGGCAGGCAGTACAGCACGATCTGGCCGCGGCCGTACGGGATCACGCAGCCGGCGGCGCCGACGATCGAGTTATGGTCCGCACCAAAGCCCATGAACACCTCGATGCCAGGTGCATCGATCCGCAGGCCGTTATGGTTCGAGCCCTTGGGTTGCTCTTTGAGCCACTCCGGCCCACCAAAGCACGCAATTCCGTATCGCCAGTCCACCGCGCCGTCGACCGGCAGGCCGTCGAGTGCCCAGTGTCGGCGGACAAAGTTCCACGACCCGAACCACGGCGCGTTCAGCGAGCCAACCATGCCGTCAAATCGCACGACCTTGCGGTCGGCCAGTTGGCGAGCGAAGCCCTCAGCGGCGCGGTCGCTGTCGGACCAGAAGACGAGTCGTGTGCCGTCGTCCTTCACGCGCCGTAGGGCGTCATCCAACAGCTCGGGCGTCAAGGCAAAGTCCGGGTGCGTGGTGCCGATCGTGTCGTCCTTCGCCGGCTTGAAACGTTCGAAAAGGTTTGGGCTGCCGACCTTCGTGGCGAGCACAATGGTGTCAAGCTTCGTTGCCGCGGCCGTGCCCAAGAAGGCCATCGGCTTGTGCCCGAGCCAGTCCTGCAGCGCGTCGGCAACTTCGTTGTCCGGCTCGGCCACGGCGATAGATGTCGGCTTGGCAGCATGGCCGAGGTCGATTACCTCGTATTCGTCGGTGCGTGTCAGCGGTGTCGCAGAACCGATTGTTGGTGTGAACGTGGCCGT
This sequence comes from Phycisphaerales bacterium, assembly GCA_028288875.1. Lineage (GTDB taxonomy): Bacteria > Planctomycetota > Phycisphaerae > Tepidisphaerales > Tepidisphaeraceae > RYN-431. The sequence goes on from JAQGHK010000496.1 coordinate 1,661, forward strand.
CAGCCCGATCAAGCCAGCGGTTTCGGTGGGTAACTTGACCTCCGCGGCGATTAGCTGGCCGAACCTATCGCCGCCGGCCGGTTCGACCGTTCTCTCCAACAGCGTCTGCGAACTGCCGTCGGGCATGCGGGCCGTAAGCATCAGTCGATACGGCCCGGCGCGGCGGGTCTGATTAACCAGGAAAACGTCGGCCGCGTCCTCAGCGTTGCTGGCGGCGATCATGTGGCGCGGCTGGATGAACAGCATGTCCGGCGCGGTTGAAGCGGCGAGGATCCGCGGGTCGCCCTTATAAAAGCGGTGGTTGTCCAGCAGCCCGGAATGATTGTCGATCGTGGTGCTCTCCCACCCGCTGATGACGAGCGCGTCGTTAGTGTCGTCGGCTCGCGCTTGACCGATGACACGCTGCCAGAAGTAATAGGAGCGGTCACCGATCGCGCAGAACAACGACGAGTCGGTCGGGAACGCTTGACGAAAATCATACTTGTCGAGCAACGCGTGGTAACCGGCCAGTACCTGCTTGGCGTCGGCGAGTTCGTAGCCGGTCGCATGGGCCGCGTCGAAGGAATGGACGAGGGTGTCGTAGTCGTCCGGGCTGCCGGAGCCGAGCATTTCACCCCACATGCTGATCATTTTGCGGGCTTCGTCGGGCTGCTTGGTCGCGTAATGGTCGGCGTTCTTGTACAGCGAATCGGTGTAATTCAGCGGACCGCCACAGGTGTGAACGTCACGCCAGCCGGCGAAAGGCGTGTCCTTGGTGCAGGTCTGGATGGTTTCGCTGTACGGCAGCATCAGCACCTGCCCGTCCTTAGGCACGCCGCCCGAATAGAAGACGATCGGACGGCTCGGATCCAGCGCATGCATCTTGCGGAGGACGCGGTAAATCCGCGGATTTCGCACGTCCATATCGCTGGCCTCATTCTGGATCGTGTAGAGGATTAGCGATGGGTGACTTCGGTCGCGCTTGACCATCGCGAGGATTTTCTCTTCCTCGTACTTCTCCCAAAACACCTGCGCATCGCCATCAGAGCCGGTACCGCTGGTGTCGACCGGGCCGGTGGGATATTTGTACTCCTTCGGCGGGTGCAACATGTCGATGCCGTCATCCTTGCCGAGGTAGTTGCCCTCGGCGTCGAACGGGCCGCGGGTGTAGCGGGTGCCGAGGATGAATTTGCCGCCGCCGGGCTCTTCGCTGCGAAGCAGGCCGACGCGGTCCTGAACGTCGAGCACTGCCGGTTTTCCGATATTGCGGTGAAACTGCAGGCAATTAAGACCAAATGCCTTCGCCGCGGCGACTTCGCGCTTAGCCATCGCCTGATCCGGCCACAGGCCATTGCGGCCCCAGTAGCCCCATGAGATGGATGACAGCAGCACGATCCGCTTGCCGTTGAGAGTCAGTTTTGCATCGTCGCCGCCAATACCCTCGGCGGTGAAAAAGCGAAAGCCGAACTCCACGTCCTTGCCGCTGTTGGGCGTGTCGAGCCGCGCGGTCGCGCGGTACAGCGTCGGGTGATCGACGTCCCACGGCTCTGCTGCTGCGATCGTCGCGTCTACGCCGACCGCCGCAGTGCCGCCCGGTTCTACGGCCACCATCACGTCACCCGTCCAGGCGATCTGTTCGCCCTTGCGGATCTCAAAATGAACCGGCCCGCGGTAAGCGTTCTTGATGCCCGTGATGTCGGCCGACAAGCGTACTTTTTTCAGATCCGGCGTGTTGATCGCGGCGACATCGGTCACGCTGACGTCATCGCGCACATCCATTTGGATGTTCGCATCCAGTCCGCCGAAGCCATGCGACGGCGGGAGCGTGTACTTGCCCCATTTGAACCGCATGTTGCCAAAATCGATCCAGTCCAGATGCCCGCCGGGGTTGGTAATGCGCACGGCCACTTGGGCCGGCTGGCCCGGGATGAGTGCGTCGGTGACGTCCGCCGTGAACGGCAGCTCCGTCATGATGGTGTAGCCGCACAGTTTGCCGTTGCAGTAGACCTCGGCCCGCAGCCGCGCGCCGCGAAAAGTCAGGACGACACGCTGCCCGGACTTGAAGGCCGGTGGCTTGATCGTGCGCCACCACCACGACACGCCCAAATAGTTGCCATTGGGAAAGCTTGTCTTAGGCCCGCGTTGAGCCTCGTTCAAGGCATACGGCCGGGTCGTAGGCTGGCCCCAGAAGTGTTCTTCGACGGTGCTCGGCAATGTGACCGGGATGCCCTGCGTCTCATCCAGCACGCCCCAGCCGCCCGTGGGCGGGTTGACTGGCAGCTTCGGGTTCGCTTCGGACGGCAGAAAGAGAACGTCATCTTTCCAGACCGCCTCCCGATCGGGCCACAGCCGCCAGGCGCTAGTCGAAATATCCTCCGCCCTAGCCAACGCCGCAGCGATCAGCAAACTGAGAAATCCTGCCACAACGCGTGATGCCATCCGCCCTCCAGTCGATGTAATAATACATTTATTGTATAAATCTACAACTCTTTAAAGCAGAATGAGCTGAGTTGCTGACGCTTGATCGAGACATATCTCAACGACTGAGCGTGTAAGACGCTAGCGATTCAAAAATTCGCGCCAAAGGACCTTTCCTAACCGTCACCAAAAAGTATACTTTGAAAGTCTAAATTATTTGAGGTTGGCTACCTTGCTTTGGAGGAGGTCTGTGAAATTCTTCGTACGACAACGCGCGGCTGCTTTCTTGTATGCATCAATGGGCCTGGCGCTTTCGGTTTCAGCGGCCACGCCGGCCGTGGTTGACCCGTCAACAATGAAGGGCAAGGTCATGTGCGGCTATCAGGGCTGGCACAACACGC
>JAQGHK010000497.1 GCA_028288875.1 Phycisphaerales bacterium
CGCTTCCATCCCGACGGCAATATCGAAACGAAGAACAAGATCGTCTTCACGAACCTCTCCCTCAGCGAAGCCGCCAACGGCCCGCTCGGGAAGCTGCTGAAACTGCCGGCCCCGATTGATGTGGCCATCGGCGCCGTGACCGACCCGGACGGATCGATCACGCTGAATCTGCCCGTGCCGATCAAGAACGGCGCAGTGACCGCCGGCGATGTGGTCGGCCCGGCGCTGGGCGCGATCACGAACGTGCTGGTGACCGGCATCGCCAGCGCGCCGCTGAAAGCCATCGGCGGCGTGGGCGATCTGCTGGGCATGGGCGGCAAAGAGGCCAAGCCCGAGCCGCCGGTCGCGATCGTCTTCCTCCCCGCCTACGACGGTTTAGACGGGGAATCGAAGCAGGCGCTCGCCACACTCGCTAAGCAGATGAAAGAGGACGAGGCGCTGGAGCTGCAGACGCGTCACTCGCTTACCGAATCGGACGTGGCCCGCACCGGCGTTCGCGTAAACCCGCCGCCGGAGCAGGCGCTGGCCCTGGCCGCGCAGGTGCGTGAACAGAAGGCCGACCTGCTACTGCGGCACGACACGCTCGCCGCTCAAGCCCGCGGCGATCTCGGCGCGGCCGCAACGGTTAAGGCGAAGGTGACGCTCGCTTCGCTGCGCGACGTCAGCGACCAGATCGCCAAGGCCGAGACTGCGCTGGACGACCTCTACGCCCTCACCGGCCCCAGCGCCGCCCAGCAGATCGACCGGCGAACCCGCGCCGCGAGCTTAGAACTGGCCCGCCGCCGGCTGGACGCGGTGCGCACGGCGCTCAGCGATGCCGGCGTGGCGAATGTCGACGGCCGGGTGCACGCGACAAATCCACAGTTCGACATCGCCCCGGACGATGGCGGCGGAAACGTCACGATCACGCTGGTGCGGAAGAAGCACTAGGCACAAAAGCGAAAAATCGCCTGTTTTTTGGCCGACAACTCGCAGGTGCACCGGTAAAATATCGTGTGATGGCAACGCCACGGACCAAGCTCTTGCGCCGACGCAAAACACACACCGGTGGCACACAGGCGACGGCTGATTTCGACGCCGGCCATAAGTCGCATGGCGGTCTGGGCAATCTGCCCACGCGCCGGGCGCGCTCTTTTTACGCCCTACTACCGGCCGGCCCTGCACTTGCGCCTGAAACGCGAAAGTAAAATAGACGGAACAAAACCGCGCTCCAAATTCGCACTTACGACAATCGCTTACGACCCTGCCCGGGCAACCTCAAGTGCATCATCACCTGCGGTCAGCGGGGTGAAGCAGAGTTCAAATTCCCACCGCCCCGGCGTCAGCCGATGCGGCTCCAGTGGGCCGGGGCCACAACTGTTGCTGCCGATGCCGTTCTGGCGGTGGTCCAGGTGCAGCGTGATGAACGGCCGCGGTGTGAGCTCGTGCGGGTGCATCGCGGCGGTCAGGTCCTCCGCCGTGTAGCGCGACGCCGTGAAGCCAAACCGCGGCGACCCGGTCACCAGCAGGCCCGGCCCGTTTAGCGCGGTGCGGAGGGCGACGTACGTGCAGTCGCTCCGCAGGCCGTTCTCCTGCGGTTTGAGGTAATGCGTGGTCAGGTCTTCGACGCGTGGCACGCGATACCGCCCCACCGGCAGGCCGATTTGCGTGTCGATGTACGACTCGTCCGGACCGCGGCCGAACCATTCGACGCTCGTCAGCTCCGGCGGCAGCGTCTGCACCAGCCCGATGCGCGGCAGCTGGTCCGGCCAATCGCCGTGGGCTTCGATCTGCGTCGTCATCCGCAGGGAGGTTGCCGTGAACGCGTACTCGGTTGAGACGTCAAAATGTTTATCGATTGCCGACGGCGGCGCGACGCGCACCTGCGTCGTGATCCGTGCGACGCCGTTGGCGGTCGTCGCCTCGCAGGAGACCGTGCGATGTTGCAGCAGATCCAGCCGGGCCGCACGCCACTTGCTGACGATGTTGCGGTCATTATCCGTCGGCGCTCGCCAGAACGACGGCCGCGGCCCGTCGAGCAGCAGCGGCCGGCCCGCGTGCGTGAGCGAACGGAGGTGAGCATGAATGGTGTCGAAATCAAACTGGCTGGCGTCGGCGTCGATCCGAATCGCTCCGGCCCGCTTGCTCATCTTCACCGCCGTGGCCGATTCGATGGGCTTCGCCGGTAAGTCAGCCGGGGCGCGCAGTTCGAACTGCGTGTCGCCTACCACGGCCCCACTCACCGCGTCGATGGCGATCAGCCGCAAGTGGCACGCGCCCCCGCCGCTCGGCAGCGCCGGCATCTGCACCGTGACTGGCCGATGTTCATTCGGCGGAACCGCCGGCAAATCGACGGCGACGTCGGTGGTCTTCTCGCCGTCGACCCACAGCGATGCGGCCAAGTGAACATCGGAGAGGTCGCGGAAGTCATACCGGTTCACGATTTCAAACCGGCTGAATGCCGCATCAAGATCACAGAACTGCACCGGCGCATACACTCGGGCCAGATCGCGCAACCCCGGCGACGGCGTGCGGTCCGGGAAGACCAGGCCGTCGCAGACGAAGTTGCCGTCGTGCGGCTGCTCGCCGAAGTCGCCGCCGTAGGCGTACCACGTTCGGCCGTCGGGCAATTTCTGGGCGATGCCATGGTCGCACCATTCCCACACGAAGCCGCCATGCACGCGGTCACGGGTGTAGAATGCATCCCAATATTCCCTCAGCGCGCCGGGACCGTTGCCCATGGCGTGGGCGTATTCGCACTGCAGGTACGGCTTATCGACGTACTGCTCGGGCTTGACCGGATGGCCGTAATGATCGACCGGTTCGCCGCGGCCGATCTCGCCGACGCGGTACGGGTGGGCGTACATCGTGCTGAAGATATCGGTCACCGTCAGCGTGTAGTCCGTTTCGTAATGCACCGGCCGATCGTCGAGCTGCTTGGCCTTGGCCTTCATCAGTCGATGGGCCTCGCCGAGGCCGCTTTCATTGCCGAGCGACCACAGGATGACACTGGCCACATTGCGGTCACGCAGCACCAGTCGCTCCATGCGGTCCACGCAAGCGGCGAAGAAGGCCGGGTTATGCACAGGATTGCTGACGGTTTTTTCGTCGTAACCGAAGCCGTGCGTTTCCAGATCGCACTCGTCCATCACCCACAGGCCGGCCTCATCGCAGAGCGCGTACCAGCGCGGGTCGTTCGGATAGTGGCTAGTGCGGACGGCGTTGATGTTGTGCCGCTTCATCAGCTCGATGTCGATCCGCATGTCGTCGAGCGTGACCGCCCTGCCGCGTTCGGGGTGCGATTCATGCCGGTTCACGCCGCGGAACATCACCTTGCGGCCGTTCACCTTGACCTGGCTGTTTTCGATTTTGACTTCGCGCAAGCCGATGCGGAGCGGGATGATCTCGCTCTGCATGCCTGCGGCATCGGCGAGTGTCAGCCGCAGTTCGTACAAGTGCGGCGTTTCTGCGGTCCAGAGCAATGGCTGATCGATCGACAGCGTGATCGCTGCGCGGGGAGCCGTATTCGCCGTGCTCTTTTTCGCGACGGGGACGCCGTCACGCACCAGCCAAGCGGTGACCGATCCCGCCGGATCGGCGTTGGCCACCTCGATGGCTACCTCGACGCTAGCATTCGCGTAGCCGTCGCCGAATGTTGTCGACACCACGACATCGCGCACATGCATTTTTGGCCGGCTCAGCAGGTAGACGTCGCGGAAGATCCCGCTCAGCCACCACATGTCCTGGTCTTCCATGTACGTGCCGTCGGACCATTGGATGACCTGCACAGCGATCGTGTTCGTGCCCGCTTTGGCGACAGCCGTAATATCGAATTCGCTCGGCAGGCGGCTGCCTTTGCTCAGGCCGATCTCCTGGCCATTCACCCAGACGACGAAGCACGAATCGACGCCTTCGAAGCGCAGCGTCAGCACGCGGTCATCGAGTTGCTCCGGCGACAGTTCGAATTCGCGACGGTAACAGCCCGTCGGATTATCCGTCGGCACAAACGGCGGATCGACCGGGAACGGATACTGCACGTTCGTGTAGTGCGGTTTGCCGAAGCCCTGCAACTGCCAGTGGCCTGGGACGGCGATGTCGGCCCAGGCGGCGACATCAAACGCGGGCTGCTGAAAGTCGGTGGGCGTTTCCTGCACTGTGGGGCTGAGATGGAACTTCCACGTTCCATTCAGCGCGATCACACGACTGGATCGCTCGCGATCCAAGTAGTCGATCTCATCGGCCGCGGCGAATGGAACGAAGTAGGCCCGCCCGGGCAGCCGGTTGCGTTGGAAGAGCGTCGGGTCCTGCCAGAACGTGGGTGCCGTGGTCATGCGGCAAAAGATAGTGACGGGCCCGTGGCAATGACAGCGTGCAAAGGCCTGCTCATGAGAAATTCAATGTACGTTACACACGCGATTTTTCAGGGTGCGACACTGAACTTGAAATCAGGCCATCAGCCCGAACGCATTCTGCAGCGCGAGGAAATCATTGAAATCGGTCGTGCCGTCGAAATTGAAATCACCGCGGTCCCAAGTCGTGGAGGCCGCGCCAAAGTTGTTTTGCACCCGCAGGAAATCGTTGAAGTCAGCGGTGCCATTCAGGTCGGCGTCGCCGTAGACGGTATAGCGGACCAGCATCGCACCGGCGGCGACGGTCTCGCCCATGAACAGGCCGGTCTGAACGCCGCTGAGGTTGAGAATGCTCGCGGCCGAACCGTAACCCACGGCGTGCTGCTTGGGCGAATCGTTCATCGCCGCGTACGAACGGATGCCCAGCCCGTTCCACAGGCCGCCAGCGTAGCCCGTGGCGACAAGGCCGGGCACATAACTGCCCGGCGTGGCGGACGTGCCTGGGTTATCCACGATCAGCGCGTTAACGCCGACATCGATAAAGCCGCTGGTCGTGGCTGTCGTCAGTGTGCCGGTATGGACGACCGTGCCCGTGCCGAGGATTTCCATCGCCGTGCCATTCAGATTCAACGCCGCCAGGTGTTGGG
>JAQGHK010000503.1 GCA_028288875.1 Phycisphaerales bacterium
ACTGTGCGTTCGGCAGCGATTCACCCACACGACGTCTCGCCGATGGCAAAGCCCGCGTCGACCTGAAACGCGCCCTCGCCATTCAACTGAATCGGGCTGGCGTGTCTGCCGGTCGCATCGACACGACCGATCTCTGCACCGTCACGCAAGCCGATGAGTTCTTCTCCCATCGCCGCGAGCACGGCCTTACCGGTCGCATGGCCGCCGTCATCGGAGCGCGCGCGTGACCGCACCCCGGCCGGCGCAATGCCGACTCATCCTGATCGTCGCCGTCTTCGTCGTCTTCGGCCGGCTGCTGCTGTGCGATTTCACCTGGTGGGATGACCAGCACACCATCCATCACAACCCGCAACTGAACCCGGTGCAGTGGGACACCTTCACGCACAATTGGACGCAGCCGAGCGCCTCGATCTACATCCCGCTCACCTTCACGGTGTGGGCTCTGCTCTCGTTCGTCGCGCGCGTGCAGCCCGACGCGGCGGGCATCACGCTCAATCCGATGTTCTTTCACGGGGCCAGCGTGCTGATTCACGCGCTCGGGTCGCTTGCGGCCTTCGCGATCGTCCGCCGTCTAGTGAAAAACGACTTAGCCGCATTGCTTAGCGCGCTGCTCTGGGCGCTGCATCCGGTGCAGGTAGAAAGCGTCGGCTGGGCGAGCGGATTGAAAGACGTCCTCAGCGGCTCCTTGGTTCTCGCTTCGCTGGCGATGTACCTGCGCTGGCGACAGGATGGCCCGCACAAATGGAACTGGCCGTACGTCGCGGCGGTCGCGATTTATATGCTGGCCATGCTCGCTAAGCCGTCGGCGTTCACGATGCCGCTGCTGCTGATCGTGATCGACCGCCTCGCCATTCGCACGCCGTGGAAGCGGATCGCAATCGCCTTGGTGCCGTTTGCGATCGTGACCGTGCCGATCGCCATTATCGCCCGGTCCGCACAGCCTTCGGTCGCATCCGCGCAGCCGGGTTGGGTTCGGCCGTTCGTGGTCGGCGATTCACTCTCCTTTTACGCGCTCAAGGCAATTGCGCCGATCGAATTGGCATTTGATTACGGCCGCAATATCAACTGGCTCCGCGCGCAGTCCGAGCTGTATTACGCATGGCTGTTGCCAGTCGGCGTGGCACTGTTAACGACATTGGCCTATCGCCGCGCCAAACGGCTCGGCCGGCCCATCTCGCCACTGGTGGCGATCGGGCTTTGGGTGTTTCTGCTCGCACCGCTGCACGTGCTGGGCATCACGCGCTTCGATTTTCAGTTCATCAGCGTTGTCGCCGACCACTATCAATACGTCGCCATTCTTGGGCCGGCGATTCTGCTCGCCTGGGCGGTCCAGCGATGGCCACGCACGGCGGCATGGGCGACGGCGTTGGTCGTCATTTATGGCGCGCGGGCGGCGTGGCAGACGCCCGTTTGGCAGGACGATGAATCGCTTTACAACCACACGCTAAAGGTCAACCCGCGCAGCTGGACGTCCTATCTGAACCTCGCCGTCCTGCGCAGCCGGGCCGGCGATCATGCCGGCGAGCAGATGTATCTCGGCAGCGCCGAGCGTGCTCACCCGGATGATCCAATGGTGGTCGTCGGCCTTATCTCGTTCAACCTTTCCCAGGGAAATGTCGCCGAGGCTCACCGCTACGCACGGGACCTGATCAACGGCTATAACCGCGTGTACGTCGCCGCCGGCAGCCCGACCTACCTGCCGTATCAGAACGTGATCGAGCAGTTTATTGATGCCGGCCGTTTTGATGAGGCCGAGGACTATCTGCGTGAACTCAAGACCGTCAGCAACGAGCAGGAAGTCATTCGGTCACTGGCCATCAGCATCGCCTGGCATCGCCAAGCGAAGGGCGTCCCGCCATCGACACGACCCATGAACTGAAGATTTAACGGTCGCCTGCACCGCGAAGGTCGGCCGTCCGGATCAAATCGCTGCGGCTTGCCCCCGCGGAAACGGCCGGAACGCCGCCGTGAATGCGCTTCGTTGCCGGCGGCAAGGCCAGCGACAAGCTGACGCCCAGTGCCACCGCAATCAGCCCTAGCGCTAGCCAAACCGGAGGCGCGCCACCTGCTTCATTCGCCACCACCCGGGCCAGCTGGGCGGGGTCGGGCGAAAATTCCACTAGGTCGTTGGCCAGCTCCATGACACCCGCATCGGCCGGAAGTGCCAAAAACGATGATATTTTCGGCCCTTCTCGCGCGCCAAACAAAACGTTCCGCTTCGACGCCGATTCGGCTAAAATGGCCGACTCGCCATGGCTTACACCGTTCTTGCTCGACGCTACCGCTCCGGCGACTTTGACCAGTTGGTCGGGCAGCAGCACGTTGCGCAAACGCTGAAGAACGCCATCACCAGCAATCGGCTGGCCCATGCCTTCCTGTTTTGCGGTACCCGCGGCACGGGCAAGACCAGTTCGGCCCGCATTCTCGCTAAGTGCTTGAACTGTGAGAAGTTCGATGCTCCGACGCCTACGCCCTGCGGCGTCTGCAACAGCTGCACCGCCATCGCCCGCGGCGATGATATTGACGTCATCGAAATCGACGCCGCCAGCAACACCGGCGTGGATAACGTCCGCGAGATCATCGAAAACGCCCAGTTCCGCCCTGCCCGCAGCCGGTTCAAGGTGTACATCATCGACGAAGTGCACATGCTCTCGAAAAGTGCGTTTAACGCGCTTTTGAAGACGCTGGAAGAGCCTCCGGA
>JAQGHK010000546.1 GCA_028288875.1 Phycisphaerales bacterium
GTGGCGGCGTCCACGCGGCAGGCGGCCATGGCGGCGCGACGCTGTTTGCTCTTGCGCTTCGCGCTCCAGCGGGCGACGGCCCAGGTGCCGAGCACCAGCGTGATCGCCATTGCCTGGCCGAGCACGCTTTCCCAAGTGTTGTAGAGGCCCAGCCAGTTGCCGGTCCAGATCGGCCAGGAGGTCGGCGTGAGCTTGTGGACGGGGAGCCAGCCGACGGTCTGCATCGCCCGTACCGTGCCGCCGGTGAAAGTTACCAGCACCAGGCCGATGAGCGCCGCGGTGATCAGCAGCAGTTTGAAGTACGGCAGTTTCATGCCGACGTAGAGGCTGAGGATGCCTAGGCCGATCAGCAGCACACTGCCGACGGCTACACCTGCGGCCACCGGTGTGCCGCCGGCATCCAGCACCAGGCTCTGCAGGAACAGAACCGTTTCCAGCCCTTCGCGATAGCCGACGGCAAAGCCCGCGGTAAGGAGTGCCCAGATGCTTTCACCTTCAACGGCGGTGGCCTTGAGCGTGGTGATCCATTGCTTCCAGTACACCTGCTGGAACAGCCAGTTGGTGATCAGCAGCAGCACGGCGATGGCGACGATGCCGGTGATGGCGGCGATCGTTTCGCCGTGGGCCCGCAGGCTGGTCATGACGGTCTGGCTGAGGATCCAGGTGAGGGCCGTGACGACCACGCTGCCCAGCACGCCGACCCAGAACAGCCGGCGGCGGCGGGCGTTCTCTTTGCCGCGCAGGCCTGCGAAAATAGCGATGATCACGAGCAGGCCTTCCAGGCCCTCCCGCAGAACCACACTTGCGGCGTTGATGGCGGCGGCGCTCGGCGATACGCCGCTCTTCAGCAGCACGGCCGCCTTGTTCAGCCCTTCGCTGACGCGGCCGTATGCGATTTCCAGTTCAGCCTGGCCGGCGCGGCGATCCAGCAATTCTTTCACGCCGGGATGGTCCAGGCCGTCCAGCAGCAGGTGTTCGATATCGGTAGCCAGCTGCGGGTCGCGCGGCATGAGGCGGGCTTCCAGCTCCGGGTCGTACGTGGTGTACGCTTCCAGGCGGCTCTGCTCGGCTTCTTTCCAGTTGCCGGCCAACGCGGCGGCGAGGCTGCGGTTCAGCAGGCTGCGGGTTTCGAGCATCACTTCGTCGACAATGTCGGCGGTGGTGCCGCGGCGGGCGAGGGTGATGCCCAGATCGTTCTGCAGCACACCGGCGGCCTCTTTCATGACCGCTTCGACTTCATCCGCCGGCGCGATGCGGGCGATGGTGGCTTCGGCAGTTTCCAGATGCTTCTCGGCCTTTTCGAGCGCGTCGCGTTTGTCACTGGATTGGGCGAGCCACAGCGGGGCCAGTTCGCCGAGCAACTGCTGGGCCTGCGCGGTGAAGGCGACGGCCTCGCGGTATTCCAGCGGCACGACGATCTTGCCATCGCGCACGCCGGGGGCGTATTCGCGCGGGACGAGCATCACCAGCTTGAGTAGCAGGCGTTCGCGGCGAACCTTTTCGGCATCGCTGAGCAGCGACGGCAAGGCCGACTCGACCGATTTGCGGATCGGTGTGAACGCCACGCCGACCTTGGACCATTCGACGGCGAGCGGGGCGAAGTCGGGCTTGGCGGGCGATTTGTATTCGGTCAGGCCGGCCGCGGTGGCCAGGGCGGGCGGCAGGTCGGCCAGCGTGGCGGCTTCGGCGAGGTGTTCGCGCAGCCGGCCGGGCATGGCATGCGGTTGCTGGGTGCTGCGGGCTGCTTCGCTGAGCAGTTGGCGCACGCGGGTGGTCTGCCAGGTGACGGCCTCGCGGGTGAGCAGCTTGACGGCGTCGGCGCGTTTGTCGGCCTTGCCGCCAAGGGTTTCGAGAAGCAGTGCCCCCTCGGCCGACGTCACGCCGCGCGGGAGGAACAGCTCGCAGCGCCACCGCTTGGCTTCGTCCAGGTCGCCCGCGCTCACGGCGGCGGCCATCTTCAGGGTGATCGCCTGCTGCAGCGTGCCACGGATCGCGCCGACGCGTGTGGGCAGATCGGTCGTGGCGGCGGTTTGTGATTCCAGCGCGGCGCGGATCGGCGCATCGAACGCCGAGAGCAGTTCGTCCGGCACGGCGATGGACACGGGCTTGGCGTCCGGGTCGGCGTAGAAATCGACGACGGCCGAGTCGAGGCTTTCTGCGTACGTGCGCAGCGCGGTAATGGGCGTGGCCCGCGCGAAGCCGGCGACGCTCAGGACGATCAGGAGGACGATCTTCAATGCTCCACGCATCAGAATTCTCTCACAATCTTCAAACCCCTACATCACTCGCCGGTTAGCAGATCCTCTCCCTAGCCCTCTCCCGGGATACCGGGCGAGGGGATAAGAGGTTTCACTTCGCGTCGACCGTCACGCCGAGCAAGGCGGCGGCCTGCTGCGTCTGGGCGGTCAGCTTGTCGGCCTTGTCCTTGGCCTGGCTGCCGAGGGCGTCGATCGCTTCGATGGTCAGCGGCTTTTGTTGATCGCGGGTGTCGACGGTGTTGATGAACGTGAGGATCTGGCCGTAGCCGCGCGTCACGCTTTCGGCCAGGGCGGGGTCTTTGGCCTTCACGTCGGTCATCAGGCCGTCCCAGGTGAGTTGGACGCTGCTCATGATGCCGCGCATGTCGCTCACACGGCTGACGGCGACAAAGCGGCCGCCGGGGGCGGCGCCAGTTTTCTTGGTCTCTTTCCACTCATCAAAGTAGTCGGCCAAGGTCGGCGTCATGTTGTAGACGGCTTGGAAGCAGTCCTTATCGGTGGGCTGCCAGGCTTTGGAATCTTTGAGCAGCCGGCCGTAGCCGTCGATGGCGTAATCGGCCAGCGCGACGGCCAGTTGCGGCTTCGGCAGGCCGACGGCATTTGTACCCATGCCGGGCAGAACGGCGGCGCCATCGATGAACTTTGGATTGGTGCCGAACACGGTCGGTTCGATCAGGAAGTTGTTCAGCGAGCCCTGGTGATCGAGCGTATCCGGACCGGCATGGACGATAACGTCGGCCACGACATCGCTGGGACTGGTGGCGTCGGCCTTGGGCAGGCCGCTATCGAGTTCGACGTCGTATTTTTCCAGGCCGGGCACGCCGGCGACGATGCCTTCGACGTACTCGTAGCCGAAGCTGTCGAGGCGCTGGTAGGCGTCGCGCATTTTCTTGATGGCGTCGGCGACTTTGGCCGATTCGCTTTGAGCGGCGGCGGCCGGGCTGCCGGCGGCTTTGACGAGGTCGGCATAGGTGGTGGCGGCGGCCTTCAGATCGGCGGCGGCGACATTGCAGCTTTCGACGACGGTGACGAGGTACGCCTTCACGCCGTCCTTGCCTTGGACATTGGCCGGCACCTGCGGCGGCGCTGGGGTGTTGGCCGACGCGATAGCGGCTGTTAGAAGCAGGGTCGACAGGCCGAGGGCGATGCGTTGCATAGCGAGCTCCGAGTTGGCTGATTGAGATTCAGTTGCAGCCAGGAGAGACAACGATATCGTCTTGCGACCAAATCTCAATAAGAATCATGGAATTTGAAAGGTATCGGATGAGCCCCGTAAAATTGATCGCCGCAATCGCGAGTGTGACCGCCGTTTTGACCCCTGCGGGTGCCGTTTTGGGTCAATCCGCGGGTCAATCCGCCGCACCGGGGAGCTCGGCTGCCGCGCCGGTCACCTGGGCTTTGGTGCCGCCCCCGCCGGCCGCCGGCCCCGCCACGCCGGATCGGCCTCCTACCGATACGCCCGGCCCGGACAGCGCCCCCACGGCCAACCCCACGACCGCCCCCGCCGATGAGGATCGGCTGGATCTGAAGCTGCTCGGCTGGTTCGGGGCCCGCTCCTACCTGGCGGACCGCGGCCTGGTGTTCGATATCAGCCTGACCGCCGACGAATCGAAGAACCTGCGCGGCGGGGCCGACACCAATCATGATGTGTTCCGCCATCTGTTCGACTTCCGCGCGACGCTCGACACCAAGAAGGTCGGCGGCTGGGACGGCGGGACGTTCAGCGTCGATTTCCAGAACCAGTCCGGCCGCAATGGCACGGACCTGTACGGCGACGCCCAGGGCTTTGATAACGCCGATGCCGACGGCCGCACGCAGATCAGCGAACTGTGGTACGAGCAGATCTTCGGCGACACCCTGCGGCTGAAGGTTGGCAAAGTCGACGCCAATACTGAGTTTGCCGCCGTCGCCGCCGCCAGTGAGTTCATTAACAGCAGTTTCGGCTATTCCCCCACCATCACCGGCCTGCCGACCTACCCGGACCCGGCCGCGTCGTTCAACATCTTTTACACGCCCGTTCCCTGGTTTTACGTGCAATACGGCGTGTATGACGGCGGCGACGGCGAAACGACCGGCAATCACTCGCCGCGCACGCTCTGGCGGCAGCCGGCCGACTTTTTCCATATCGCCGAGGCAGGCTTTCACTGGACCTGCGGCGACGGCACCCTGCCGGGCCATGCGGCGGTGGGCGTCAGCTACGCCAACGGCCGGTTCGAGCGCTTCCGCGGCGGGCAGCAGAACGGCACGCAGTCGATTTATGCCCTCGTCGAACAGAAGCTGATCCACACGGTGCCGTCTGAAAAGGACAACGAGCGCGGCCTGTACGCGTTCGCCCAGTTCGGCTCGGCGGATGAGGAAGTGAACGACTTCCGCCAGCACATCGGCGCCGGGGTGACGTGGGTCGGCCCGTACGCCGCCGACAATCTGGATGCCGTCGGCCTGGCGTTCAGCACTGTGTTTTTCAGCGACGCGACGGGTTCGCCGTACACGCAGGACAGCGAAACCAGCATCGAAGCGTTCTACAACTTCCAGGCCACCAATTACCTGAGCATCAAGCCGGACCTGCAGTACGTCATCCATCCCGGCGGCGATGCGGAGCTGAAAGACGCGCTGATCGCGACGCTGCGCGTGACGCTGGCGCTGTAACAGTTTATTTGGCCGCAGATGGACGCAGATAAACGCGGATAAGAGAAGAAGAAGCTAGCCACGGATGGACACCCATAGAGAAGTCGACTCTTTTTATTCATGTCGATCCGTATTCAGCCGTGGCTTTTTTTCTCCCATCTGCGTTCATCCGCGTCCATCTGCGGCTAAATTCACAGCTTCATGCTCCTCACGATCCTGCTTGATGTCGTCGGCCCGATTATCGTGCTGATCGGCATCGGCGCGTTTCTGCGGCTGAAGTTCAAGATTGACCTGCCGACGCTGTCAAAGCTGAACATCTACTTCGCCATCCCGGCGTTCATCTTTCACACGGTTTCCACCAGCAAGCTGCCGTTTTCGGACATGGGCGGCATCGCCCTGATGACCGTGCTGCAGGTGGTGACGCTGGGCATTCTGATCTTCGGGATCGGCCGGCTGCTCAAGGTGCCGACGAAGACGCTGTCGGCCGTCGCGCTGGCGGTGATGTTCTACAATTCGTCGAACTACGGCCTGCCTTTGGCCGAGCTGGCGTATCCGAAGCAATTGGCGTCGACCACCGGCCGCGATGGCGGGGCCGTGCAGGCGTTCGTGCTGATGACGCAGAACCTGCTGACCTTCACCGTCGGCTTGGCGATCGCGTCGGCGGCCCATTCGGGCTTCGCCTGGAGCAGCGCCAAGCGTGTTTTGCGCCTGCCGATGCTGCCGGCGCTGCTGTGCGGCATCGGCGTGAAGGTCTGGCTTAGCGGCGATCCGTCGCGGGCGATGCCGATCATCCTGGCCAAACCAGTCGCGTACATCGCCGCATCGCTGGTGCCGCTGGCCTGTGCGACGCTCGGAGCCCAGCTCGCCGCCAACCCGCGTTGGCCTCATTGGCGGCCGGTTGGTTTGGTGATGTTGCTTCGACTCGGCTTCGGCCCACTACAGATGGGGGTGCTGCTGTTCGCCCTCCACAAGCTGGGTGTTCCGGCGCTCGATCTTTGGGATGATAAAGGCTGGCCCGCGCAGTTGCTGATCCTCACCGCCGCCGTGCCGACGGCCGTCAATACCCTGCTCATGACGATGGAGCTGGACGGCGACGTCAACCTCGCCGCCGACTGCGTTTTCTGGACCACCGTCGGCAGCTGTATCAGCATCCCGCTGTGGCTCTGGGCCATCTGGCACTTCTTCGGAATTACTGCCTAGCGCGAACATCGCACGAACACCGAAACGCCCTGTTTTATCGGGGTATTTTCGCACTTCCGCGTTATCGGTTCTGCCGCAAACGTCCGAGAAGCAAAACGTACTAATGTAGCTGGCCGCGAACGGCGGCGATGGCCGATGCAATGGTCTGTCAGGGATAGATTTCCCGGACCCACGAATGACGAATGGCGACGCGGAGCGAAGGACGCTGTAATGGACTCATTTCTAATTCAAGGCGGCCAGAAACTGACCGGCACGGTCGATGTTTCGGGCGCGAAGAACGCCGCCCTGCCGATCCTCTCCGCTTGCCTGATGGCCCGTGGCGTCACCACGCTGCACGGCGTGCCACGGCTGTCTGATATTGATTCAATGATCGACCTGCTGCGTGAGCTCGGTTGCCGAGTCGAACGTCAAGCGAATGCAAATACACCTGCCCATGGTGGTCCGGCACTCAATGGTCCACTCCAGGTTGAAGTGACCGACGCCGGACAGAGCGAAGCCGGCTACGACATCGTCAGCAAGATGCGGGCGAGCATCAGCGTCCTGGGCCCGCTGCTCGCCAGCCGCGGTAAGGCTGTCGTAAGTTTGCCCGGCGGCTGCGCGATCGGCGACCGGCCGGTCGATCTGCACCTTCGCGGGTTGCGGAAACTTGGCGCGACCTTCGACCTCAACGGCGGCAACATCGTCGGCACGGTCAACGGTCGCCTCAAAGGCGCCCGCATGTACCTCGGCGGCGCGGCCGGCCCGACGGTGCTCGGCACGATCAACGTCATGTGCGCCGCGGCCTTGGCTGAAGGCGAAACCGTCATCGTCGGCGCCGCCTGCGAGCCGGAAGTTACCGACACCGCTAACCTGCTCAACAAGATGGGCGCCAAGATCACCGGCCACGGCACGCCGGAGATCAAGATCGAAGGCGTCGACCGATTGAACGGTACAGAACACCGCATCATCCCCGACCGCATCGAGGCCGCCACCTTCATCATCGCCGCGGCCATGACTGACGGCGATCTGAAGCTCACCAACTGCAACCTGAATCACCTGGTGGCCGTCGTTGATCAGCTTGAAAACATCGGCGTGAAGCTCGAAGAGAAGGACGGCGTCGTCCGCGTCACCCGCGCGGGCGGCAAGCTGAAACCCGTCGAGCTCACCACGCAGCCGTATCCCGGCTTCCCGACCGACGTGCAGGCCCAGTTGGTCGCCCTGCTTTGCCTCGCCGACGGCATGAGCGTCATCGGTGAACGCATTTTTCCAGAACGCTTCCTGCACCTGGGCGAACTGAATCGCATGGGCGCTCATGTCCGCAAGGAAGGCGCGACCGCGTTCATCCACGGCGTCGATCGCCTGCAGGGCGCGACCGTGATGGCCAGCGATCTTCGCGCCAGTGCCGCTCTGGTGCTGGCCGGACTGGTGGCCAAGGGAACGACCAAGATCAACCGCGTTTATCACATTGATCGTGGCTACGAAAAGATTGAGCAGAAGTTGAATGCCGTTGGTGCTCGCATCGAGCGCGTGAACGAAAAGAACTAAGGGAATTCCAGACATCAGCTTCGCGAGTTGCTGGTTGCTGGACACAAGTTTGCTGTTTGTATTGCAATTGTCGTAAGAAAGGCCGTTTATGTCCCGCCGCAACCGTTTGATCGCCCCGTTGGCCGCCTGCATGTTCACCGGCTCGGGCATTGCCCTGGCCGAAACCACCACGGCCCCCGTCACGCCGGATACCACGTTCATTCTCGGCGGCGGCGCGAGCTATGCCTTTGATGCCGACCTGCACGACAACGGCGGCTCGTTCTCCGTCTTCCGCTCGGACGGCACGGTGACGATGAAGAACGTCCTGTCGGAGACGTCGAACTTCTCGATCAGCGTCGGCGGCGAATACAGCCACTACTTCTTCCGCAACATCGCGGCCGCGCCGGGCAGCGACGGGTCGGACTCGCTGGATGTCTACCAGTTCGACATCCGGCCCACCTACACGATGTACTTTAACGATCACCTTGCCGCGTTCGGCGGCCTGACGCTCACGGCGGCGGGCATGTCGCAGGCGGACTTCGGCGATTCCATATCGTACGGCGTGTTCGGCGGCGTGAATTACCGCCTGGCCTCGGGTCTGTGGGTGGGTGCGGGCGTGGGTGTTACTACCCAGTTGGAAGACAACCCATTCTTCGTTCCGATCTTCACGTTGAACTGGCAGGCCACGCCCGAGTTGCTGGTCGCCTCCGACGGCCTGGGTGTGAAGGCGACGTACAAACTGGATGAAGGCTGGTCGGTGTACGCACGGGCTCGCTACGAGTTCCGCCAGTTCCGCCTCGACGGCAACGAAGTGATCGATAACGGCGTGTTGACGGATCAGTCGGTCCCGATCACCGTTGGTGTTACTTATGACGTTGGCGATGGTCTGAAAGTGTCTGCGGACGCAGGCGTCGTGGCCTATCGCCGGCTCGACTTCACTGAATCGAATGGCCATCAGGCCGGTGCCGATGAATCAGACGCGGCTGCGTTTTTGAGCTTCGACGTCACCTATTCGTTCTGATCCAAGACCTCATCCAAAGCCCCTGAAAAGGCCATCGAACAAAGTTTTCCACAGTTGTCGCACAGTCCGGTAAATTCGGGGACAACGCGTTGAAAACAAATTTCTAAAGTTCCAGCGGCACGGCGGGCATGGGTAATCGTGTGCTGTGCATGAGAAATCCAATAAGATCGTGCTTGATACGCCTGTCACGACGGGCTATTTTCTGAACCATCAATGGACGATTCGGATGGCGGAATGGGACGCGGACTGGGAAGGCCGCTGAGCATTCAATGAACGCCTGCCCGACCGGCTCTTCAAGCGAGCCGGCTCTCACTTCAAGGACGAAGACCTCACGGATGAGTTGTTGACTTGTGGCCACGGCCGCTGGGGAAGCCTTTTCGCGTTGTTTGCGAACGGGACAGCGGCAGGTCGGCCGAGCCTGCGATTGCGACACTCCTGTCGTAATTGTGGTCCGGCCCCGGAAGGAGCGCTTTGTGAGCTTTCTCGCCATTGACGATTCGCAGTTGTCTCGTCTCACCCAGGCCATTCAGGATCGCGTCGGTCATCAGCGGTATCAGGTCTGGTTCAGCAACTCGACTCGCTTTGACCTGAAGCATGACACGCTCGAGATCAACGTCCCCAACGACTTCATCAGTGATTGGATCGGCGCCCACTTCTCACGGACGATTCAGGAAGCGGCCCACGAAGTGATCGGCAGCCCATTGGCCGTCCGGTTCAACGTCATGCCACAACTGTTTGAGGGCGGCCGCCTCAAGGCCAATCCGGACGCCGCCGCCGGTGCCCCGCAGCGCGATAAATACGTCGCCGCCGCCCGCCCTGCCAAGGCGTCTGTATCGAAAGCCTTGGCTTTCGGTGTAACGGCCAGCCCGATGCCCGCTTCGATCGATCGTGACATCGCCGCTCCCTCGCATCAAGGCCCCCGTCGCGATGGCGCGGCCAACCAAGTCACCAACCAGCAGCCGCGCCTTCGCCAGGATCTGGAATCGTTCATCGTCGGCTCGAGCAATCAGCTGGCCTTTGATGCGGCCAAGTACGTCTCGGAATTCCCGGGCGCTCAATACAACCCCCTGTTCATCCACGGCGCCTGCGGCCTGGGCAAAACCCACCTGCTGCAAGGCCTGTGCAAGAAGTTCATCAACCATCACCCCAGCAAGAAGTGGGCGTACCTCACCGGCGAGGAGTTCACCAATGAATTCCTGCTCGCGCTGCGGAACAACCGCATCGAGAGCTTCCGCCGCAAGATGCGCGAGCTGGATCTGCTGGTGATCGACGACGTCCACTTCCTCGGCGGCAAGAAGGCCACGCAGGAAGAGTTCCTTCACACGTTCAACGCCATCGAAGCCATGGGCAAGCAGGTCGTGCTCGTCAGCGACGAGCATCCCAAGCTCATCAGCGAGTTCGGCGAGAGCCTGATCAACCGCTTCGTCAGCGGCATGGTCGTCCGCATCGACACGCCGAACGTCGCCATGCGTCAGCAACTGCTGCGGGCCATGAGCCTGAAGCAGCGGCTGGTGCTCAGCGATGAAGTGATCGAATGGGTCGCCAAGCGCGTCACGCAGAATGTGCGTGAACTGGAAGGCGCGGTCTGCCGCATCGGCGCGCACATCCGCCTGACCGGCCGCGTGGCCGACATCAGCCTGGCCCAGGAAGCCCTCGGCGACCTCGACCGCCAGCTGGTGGCCCCCGTGAAGCCCGAGCACGTGCTCACCGGCGTGTGCGCCTACTTCGGCCTGGACATGAAGGACCTGATGTCCGGCCGCCGCCAGCGCACCATCAGCCTCGCCCGCAGCGTGGCGATGTACCTGATCCGCAAGACCAGCAAGCTCAGCTTCCCGGAAATCGCCGGCAAGATGGGCAAGCGGAACCACAGCACGGTGATCAGCGCCTGCCGGCGCATTGAAAAGGCCGCGTCGAAAAACGAACGCCTCGCCTGGAGCAGCAGCGTCGGCGACCGCGACGAAGAAGCCGTTGAAATGCTGCAACGCCTGGAAGAACAGGCCCGCGCGGCGAGCTGCTGTGCTTGAGATCAGTCCGATGAACGTTTGAGTGTCGGTCGTCGTGACCGAAATTGTGGTGTCGTCGCCGCATGAAGTTCTCTTGCGGCGGCGACACGCTGTGTGGCCATCATGAAGAACAGTCCTGTTTCCGTCTCGCTCTACAGATCGGAAGAG
>JAQGHK010000596.1 GCA_028288875.1 Phycisphaerales bacterium
TCGGCAGTTACCCCGCCAGCTACGCCTTGGACAACATCATCAGCGTGGCCGCGGTGGATAACGCCGGCGCGCTCAGCTACTTCAGCAACTACGGCGGCAGCAGCGTGGACATCGCCGCCCCCGGCGAAGACGTCTACAGCACGTGGCTGAAAGACGGCTACTACGTCGCCAGCGGCACCAGCATGGCCACCCCGCACGTCACCGGCACGATCGCCCTGATGCTGGCCAAGTACCCGAAGCTGACGACGGCCGAGATTGAAAGCGACCTGACGTCAACCGTGGTCGTCGAAGACAGCCTGGCCAGCTCCATCGCCAGCAGCGGCGTCCTGAACGCCGGCTCGGCCGTCCACCTGGCGGCGGTGCAACGCTCGCAGGCGAAGGGAACCTATGCCTTAGCGTCGGCAGCATCGGTGGCATCGCTCGCTTCCATCGCTTCCATCGCCTCGACCGCGTCACTGGCCTCGACCGGCGTCCTCAGCGGCGTGAGCATCCAGACGAACGCGGCGGTCTTCTCCAGCACGCCAATCACCGTCGCCGACAGCGATCCCCGGGCGTTGCTGATCGCGTAAATTTGATCCAGCAAAACGCGTAAATTCCCCTGATTTTACCGCCGACAGCCGGCGCGCACGGCGGTAAAATTTTGGTATGCGAACTGCAGTCGCCACAGGCGCCACCGGCGCTGGCATGCCCTTCAAGTCTCGCGCGCGCCGCCGAAGCGTCGCTTGCGGGATCGCCTTCGCCGGACAAGGCAATCCCCCAAGCGACGGTCATAAGTCACATGGCGGTCTGGGTAATCTGGCCGCGCGCCGGGCGCGCTTTTTCATCGCCCTGCGCGTGGCCAGCCCTTCACTTACGTGCGAAACGCATTTTGAAAATACCACAATCAAATGCGCCGTCATTTCGATGACTTACGTTATCGGTCCGCCATGCTTTTCAGACCACCTAGCCGATGAGCTAATCTGTGGGAACCATGTCGCTGCCGGCGGAGTCGAAAACGAAAATCCTTGTCCTGCTCCTGGCTTGGCCGGGAGCGGTGCTGGTGGGCTGGCTCATCGCGCGCCTGACGCATGCCCAATGGCCGATCGGCGCGGTGCCGATGGTCTGGCTGGCGTACCTGTTCGTCACGCTGCGCCAGCACGCCAGCGATGCCAGCGATTCAAACGACTCAGGCGACAACTACGACTGATCGCGCCGTCTCGCCCGTCACCCTGCTGCTCCCAAACGACGGCGGGCGCACCGAAATCAGTGCGCCCGCCCGAAGTTCATTTTCAGTCATTTTCGAATCAGACGAGCTGATCGCGATAAAACTCGATCATCTTCGCGAGCCCTTCCTTGCGGGTGATGACCGGCTCCCAGTTCAGGATTTCCTTCGCCCGGCGGATGTCGGGCTTGCGGATCTTGGGATCGTCCGGCGGCATGTCGCGGTACGTCAGCTTGCTGGTGCTCTGCGGGATCAACGCCAGGATTTCCTTGGCGATGTCCAGAATCGTCAGCTCGTTCGGATTGCCGAGGTTGATCGGCTCGATGAAGTCCGATTCCATCGTGAGATTAATGCCGCGGATCAGATCCGAGACGTAGCAGAGCGAGCGGGTTTGCATGCCGTCGCCGAAAATGGTGAGCGCTTCGTTGTGCAGGGCCTGCTTGATGAAGGTGATCACTACGCGACCGTCATACGGGTCCATGCGCGGGCCGTAGGTGTTGAAGATGCGGATGAGGCGGGTCTGCACGCCGCGCTCGCGGTGGTAAGCCATCGTGCAAGCTTCGCTGAAGCGTTTGGCCTCGTCGTACATGGACCGCATGCCGATGGGGTTCACGTTGCCCCAGTAGCTTTCCGGCTGCGGGTGAACGGCCGGGTCGCCGTAGCATTCGCTGGTGCTGGCCATCAGGAAACGCCCGCCCTTTTCCTCGGCGAGTTCGAGCAGGTTCCACGTGCCTTGGCTGTTGACCTTGAGCGTGGCGACCTGGTGCTTCACATAGCCGATCGGGCTGGCCGGGCTGGCCATGTGGTAGATGCGATCGATCGGACCATCCACTTTCACGGGCTGGATGACGTCGGCTTCGATGAAGGTGAAATTCTTGTTCGTGGCGAGGTGGGCGATGTTCTCTTTGCGGCCGGTGATGAAGTTATCCATCCCGACGACCTCATGCCCCTGGCCGAGCAGCATGTCCGTAATGTGAGACCCAAGGAAACCGCCCGCGCCGGAAATGAGAATTCGCATGATACCACTTTACTCGTCAAATTCGCCCGAGCGATTGAACTTTGCGGCCAATCCGTTTTAATTTTGCGACATGCGACAGAATGCGACCCATCGCCGCCGCCCCGTGATCGGCGTGATCGTCAACAACGTCGGCGGCTATTCCCGCGGCGTGGTACGGGGCATCACCAGCTTCGCCTTCGCCCGCGCCTGGACCTGCCGCGTGCAGGGCGTGAACGAAACGCGCACCATCGACAGCCTGAGCGACTACGACGGATTGATTGTGCAGGCTGCAACGATCGACGCCTTACGCGAGCTGCAAAAGAGCAAGCGTCCGCTAGTGAATGTCTCATCCGCCCTGCCGCCGGGGAAGCTGGCGTCGGTGGCCAGCGACGACGTCGCCGTGGGCCGGTTGGCAGCGGATTACTTTTTAAAACGAGGTTATCGGTCGTTCGTTTTCGTTTCGCAGGACAGCCGGGCGTTCGTCAATTTGCGGCATCAGGGCTTCGACGCCCGCCTGGCCGAGGCCGGGCATCACTGCAGCCGGACGGGCGACGACGCCGCGCTGGCCGCCCTGCTGACCGCCACGGAGAAGCCGATCGCCGTCATGGGCTCCAACGACCGCGCCGCCCTGGCGGTGCTCGACGCCTGCCGCACCACCGGCCTGAAGGTGCCGGAAGACGTCGCCGTGCTGGGCGTGGACAACGACGACCTGGTGCAGTCGCTGGCGTACCCGCCGCTCTCGACGATCAACACGGCGCGCGAGCGCATCGGCTTCGAGGCCGCCGCCATGTTGGAGAAGCTGATGCTCGGCCAACTGATCGCCACGTCGCCGATGCTTGTCCCGCCGAATGGCGTGCTGACGCGCCAGTCGACCGATCTGCTGGCGATCGAAGACGCCGACGTCGCCGACGCGATGCGCTACATCGCCGCCCACGCCGGCCGACGTATCAGCATCCCCGATGTACTGCACGAAGTGCCGCTCTCGCGCCGGCAGATGGAGCGAAAATTCCAAGCCGCGCTCGGCCGATCGATTCTCGACGAAATCCTGCGCTGCCGGATCGAACGCGCCCGGCAACTGCTCAGCGACACCGAGCTCGCCCTGCCCCAAGTCGCCGACGCCAGCGGCTTCACCTCGGCCAGCTACTTCAGCGTGGTCTTCGCCAAACAAGTCGGCACCACGCCGGCCGAGTTCCGCCGACGGTTCGGGCGAGGAGAAGTCTAACATGGCCGCATTTGTAGTTGTTCTAGCCCGCGCGTTGACGGTATAATTTATGCGGTTCGAGCGGAGGGGTGGATATGGGAATCTGTCGTCCATTAGTCGCGGCATTGTCCGGCATGGTGTTGTTCGGCTGCGCGGCAAAGCCCAGCGCTCCCGACGTCTCATGCCGGTTTAACCAGAGTCACGAACCCTGGCTGTCGCGCGACGATACCGATGTCAGCCCCAACGGCCGCGTGAAGTTCCACGGCCCCTTCGGCAACAACGCCGTCATCGCCCAGTGGACCGGCCTGCCAGAGCATGAATTCGTCCGCATCGACGTTGATCTGCTGATCCTTCGGTCGTGGGACGGCAGCGTGGCGTTCGAATTTGCCAAGGTAAAGAAAGACGGGCCGGACTATTTCCGGCTCGGCGTGGTCAACGGGCCGACGCTCGTCTCGACGACCTTCAGCTGTCAGCCTGATGACCCACCCGGCTTTAACGACTACGGCAAGTTCCAGAATTATCCCTCATTCGTTCCCGGCGACCGCCTCCGGCCATGGACCGGCGCCGCCGAGAAGAACACGCTGGGCTATCACTACCCGAAGCTCGGCCCGCCGTTCCTTGTACCGATGGACGCGACGTACCGACTTCGCCTGCTCGTCCCCCACCACGGCGAAACGCTGGCGGTCCAGATGGAAGCACTTGGCCTGCAAAACCTGCTGGACGAAAACTGGGGCTTCCGCGATATCCGCGTCGTGCCGATGCGAAGCGTGCCCGCGGTCGATGACGCCGCGATTGCCGCAGCGTTCAAGATCGCGTGCAACTTCGACCTCTCTGAAAACGACCGGTCCGCCCATCCGGATGAAACGATCAACACACTGGTCATGGGCATGGACAAGACGGTCGCATGGATCGCGCAGAACGTGCAGCCCCGCGGCCTGAGCAGTAAGGCCGTTGAAGCCGCGATCAGGGATGCGGGCGGCGACGATGACCACATCAGGGAACGCGACGCCGCGATCGAAATCCTGGCCGGGTTCGGGCCGGCCGTCGAGCCGTGGCTTCGTGACGCCAAGAAGCGGGCGCCCGGTGAGCAACGCGAACGCTTTGAGCAAGTGCTCGGCCGACTGGGCACCATCACGATCACCGATGACGGCCTCCGCCGCGTGGCGCTCGCCACCCGCGTGCTGGAAATCATCGGCACGCCCGAGGCCCTGCAGGTGCGGCATCACTTGGTCGCGGCGGAGTGATCGGCACGCCTCGCTACGGCGTTCGCACGATCAACTGAACCGGACCGAGCAGTCCTGATGGCTGTAGCGGCGAATCCGCCTTGTATGGATTAGCGGTGGTCTTGGTCAACCGCTGCGTCTCCGGCAGGCCAGCATCCGTGATGAGGCGATTGATCCAGAGATTCGCCACCGTTACTTCCAGTTCGTTCCCGGTCGCCCGCAGCAGATCCGGCGGCACGGCCAGTTCCCACGGCGGGCACCAGACGATGCCGAGGTCCTGACCATTCAGATTCACACTCGCCATCGCATGAATGTTGCCGAGGGACAGAATCGATTTGCCGTCCTTTGGAGGTGTCGCCGCCGCGCTGGCATCGAAGGTCGTGCGATAGACGGCCTTGCCGGAATAGCCGCGAATGCCGGGCTCGGGGCGCTTGGACCAGTCGTCGAGCGCGGTGAACGTGACCTCGGCCGGGCCGCCCCACTTGGGGTCGAACGCCACACGCCACGGGCCGGCGAGAGTCGCCGCCGCGTCGTTCGATTGATTTCTACCGGCGAGATTCGTCGCCTGCGGGGCATCACGGAAGACAACAAAGCCGCTGCCGGTGGGCGCGAACTTCAACGGCACCGTCGTACGGCCATCCACAACCGTGAACTCCGGCAGCGCATGCCGCTCGCCGGTGACGGCATCCCACCATTCCGGCTGGCGACCCCCGACGCGGAAGGTGCAGTTGGCCGAGAGCGCAATGTCGGAGGGATTAGCGACGAAATAAAGATCCGTCGCGCCGTCGACGCGATGGATGTAACGGAGGTCGGCATCGGCTTCGAAGTCCGGCGCGACCCCGGCGCTCTGCAGCACGCGGGCCGTGGTGTCATAGTCGACATACAGGTCCGGCCAGACCGCCGGGTTCGCCGTCGGCTTGTCGTCAGCGATCACGACCGGGGCGTCGATTACCCGACCGAGACCGACCTGCTTGCTCGGCTCCTTGCCCCACATCGTGGCGGCGATCGCCTCGATTTCTGCATCGCATGCGGGATAGCCCGCCAAGCTCGGCGATTTGCGCGAGCGTGTGCCGACGACCGTCGCGCCGGCTTCGGTGAGAGCGTGAACTTTCCGCAGCAGCGCCGGCGTCATCGTGTCGAAGCGCGGCAGCACCAGCAGCGCGTAGCTCGCGCCGCCATCGAGCACGACGCGGCCGTCCTTCACGCGGGCGTGCGCGATCAGCAGATCAGGATCGACGCCGTCGAACGCATAGCCGCGATGATCGGCCGGGTCGCCCTTCATCGCCGAGGCGGGCGGGCGGAAGACGTGCGGCGCGCCCTCCGGCGACAGGTACAGCACGTCCGCCACCGACCGGCCCTGCCGCAGCATCGCCGAGCAGCGGGTGAGATAGGTGTGGTACGCGGGCACCATGTCCCACCACGTCTGGGTGCGTTCCCACGACACGCCGTACGGGCCCATCCGCTGGCCGGGGAATTGATCGAGCGCGGGTTGATGCTGGTAGCGATGAATCACGAACCAGTTGATGCCGGCGGCCAGCGCCCAATCCGTCTGCGCCTTCATCCGGGCCGGGTATTGCTGCCAGCGTTCGTTCTCGTCAGCTGTGAACGATTCGGCTCCGACGATCGGCTGGCCCTTCGTGTGCG
>JAQGHK010000602.1 GCA_028288875.1 Phycisphaerales bacterium
TCTGTGAGAGGTCTTTGCCGGCCAGGTCGATTTCGTATTGCTTCCAGTCTTTAGTGAGCGTGACGGCAATGTCGCCGCCGGCGGAGTCTTTGAACTTCTGATCGCCCTGGAGCACGCCGAATTTGAACTCGACTTTTTCACCGCCGCTGACACCACGGGCCCAGAAGCGCAGCCGGGCCGCCCCGGTCAGATTGCGGCCACCGGCCTGGTCGCCCCAGTTGTTGGCCGGGCTTTGCCAGACAACGCCGCCGAACTGGTCGGCCGCGGTGTATTTACATTCCATGCAGGTAACGCCGGTGTGCGGGTTGGTCTTGAACGCGGGGTTGAGCGCGATCGCGCCCGCGTTGCCCATCCAGCCGGACGGAATGTAGCCCGACGGCGAGGCGTCATCGGCCAACAGCACCACCGGCTTCTTCAGGCCCGACGCCTGTCCGTCACGGCCCTTTGGCTTTGCCGCGGGCGCGGGGCCGACGAGGATCGGCACGTTTGCCGTCGCGACGTAGTGGCTGGCATCACGAGCGAAAACGTACAGGCGATACACGCCCGGCTTCTGCGGCAGCGTGAGCGTTGCCTCGTTGCCGGTCAGCCCCGCCGTGACGTCGTTGAACTGTTTCGTTGGCGGTTCGTACGAGCCTCCTTCACCGTGCACTTCCGTCTCGGCGTGCAGCTGCCATTCAAACGTCAACGGCGCGGACTGCGAACTGGTGGCCGTGACCGACGCGTGCACGGTGTCGCCGGGCTGGCGCTGGTCGCCCTCGGCCAGCTTGATGTTCGTAATCTGCGGCGGCTGGACGGCAGGCGATTGGCCAGTCCAGTGACTGCTGATGACCGACACCGCCGGCGTCAGCGATCCGTCCGGCAGCAGCATGCCGAACCAGGTCGTCGTCGTTTCCTGCTTGTTGCCCCAGAGGAACGCATACCCGCCAAGGCATGTTCCCTTATTGCCGTCGATGGCCTTCGTGTACGCGGCGTCGTACATCTTTACCTTTTCAGAACTATTCGGCTCGATGGGCGCTTTGTAGCTGGTGTGGCCGCCTTCCCAGAAACCGATCGGGCCGAACTCGGTCAGCACGTACGGCTTGGTGCCGCCAGCGGCCTGGTAGCGCGTGGGGATGGAGGGCGCGCCGCCGTAGCTGTTAATGCCGATGATATCGATGGCCGGGCAGAGCTGGTGGATGTTCTTCGCCTTGACGCCATCGGCGCCGATCTCAGCGATGACGGTCATCGTCGGATGATTCGGGTCCAGCTGTTTGGCCATCACGGCGATGTTGTTTACCGCCGCCCAGATGACCGCCTTATTGCCGGCGGGGCCTTCCATTTCATTGCCGATGCCCCACATCAGTACGGCAGGATGGTCTTTGTATTTCAGGATCGCCGTGCGCGCCTTCTCCACCTGCTGAGCCACTTGGTCGGCGTTGTCGTAGTTGAACCGCTTGTCCTCGTGCGGCAGCCAGATGCCGACGGCGACAGTCAGGCCCAGCCGCTGCGCCTCATCGAGCTGCCGGCCCAGGTCATCGGCGCCCCAGGTGCGGACCGAGTTGCCGCCGAGCTGTTTGAGCAGTTCCATCGACGCGCTGCCGCCGACACCCTTGATGAAGTATGGCTGGCCGTTGCGCAGCAGTTCCCAATGGCCGGGCGAGCCGGAAAGCTTGGTCACGACCGCCTCCGCGCTGGCAAGCGAAGACAAGGCCAGCACGCCGGCGGTGGCGACGGCGGCGAGGAATGTTTTTGATAGGGAAATGAGCATGCGGAAGCCTCAAAGAATATAAGCGCGACGAGTGTCGCCACTGATCCCCCCGCCCAAGTACGCATGGGAGAAGGGCTAGCGTGAGAGCGCGCCGGGCGGTGCTGCCGTTTCGACGGACGCCCTCACCCGGGCCCTGTTCCGTTGAGTGCAACGGGACCGGCGCCTCAATCTATTCGCTACGGCGACGGCCGCCCAACAGCGCGACCGCGAGCCCGGCAGCCGAGAGCAGCGCTGGCTCCGGGACGGTGGCAGTGTAAGCCCGGGCGTAATCAATCTGCATGTCGTAGGACCCGTTCGCCAAGTTCGGCGCACCGACATAGTCGCCGCCGACGGCCATGTTCATGATCAGGTAGAACGGCTTGTCGAACGGGGCGCTGCTGCTGCTGGCCCCGGCGGGCACGGCCCAGCCGCCGGTCTGGGTGTAGTAGAGCGTGCCATCAACATAAAACTTCAGGGACGCCGGCGTGCTGCCGTTGGCCTTGTCCCACTGCAGGTCGTAGGTGTGGAAATCCGTCGTCGCAAAACTGGCCGGCATCAGGCCCGATTGGGAGAAGGTCTTGGTCTGGGTGTACTGCGTGCTCGATGACGCGCCGGTGTGCAAGCTGCTCTGCAGGAGGGTGGGGCTTTGGCCTTTGGTTTCAAGGATGTCGATCTCGCCCGACGTCGGCCAGCCGCCGTAGCTGCTGTTCTGCGGCATCATCCAGATCGCCGGCCACAGCCCCTGGCCGGCGGGCATCTTGGCGCGGAACTCAAAAAGCCCGTAGGACTGATTGAACAGGTTCGACGTTTTGATCCGGCCGCTGCTGTAGGACCGGTTCGTCCCGCTGCCGCTGGCGATGGCGGTGATGTGCAAGCTGCCGCCGCTGACCGACACGTTGTTGGTGCTGGTAGTGTAGGACTCGAGTTCGTTATTCCCCCAGCCGCCGTTGTTGCCGGTTTCGTAGGTCCAGCCAGCCAAGTCGCTCTGGCCGGTGTCGAACTCGGCGGCGAATGTCGGTGTCCAGCTCCCCGGAACGGCCGCGGCGCTAACAAACGTCGGTAAGGCGAA
>JAQGHK010000612.1 GCA_028288875.1 Phycisphaerales bacterium
GCCAAAGTCGATGGCCAGTCCGCCTGCTGTTCGCCCGTCACGCCGGCCAAGGGCGGTTTGCCGATCGCTGGAGCGGGGTGCTGCTCCTCCGCCGAGCCGGCGACCGTTCACCAGGAACTGGCGGAACTCCTGAAGGCGTTCGATCTAAATGCGTTCGCGGCCAGCATGAAGATCTACGCGACGAAGCCAGCGTAAGCTGCCTGGCCATCAATCCGGGTATTGCCGCCGGAATCGGCGTTTGCGATGCCCGGGTACAAAGCAATCTACACCGCCGCCGTTGCCGTTGCCGGGCCGATGGTTTGGCGGCATAATTTCCGGAATGCGAATCAACGAATCCGTGCCTGACTTTACCGCCGAGACGACCGAAGGCCCGATCCAGTTTCACAATTGGATCGGCAACGGCTATGCCGTTCTGTTCAGCCACCCGAAAGACTTCACGCCCGTTTGCACGACCGAACTGGGCTACATGGCCGGTCTGATGAAGGAATTTGCCGCGCGCAACACCAAGGTCATCGGCATCTCGGTCGACAAGGTGGAAAGTCACCTTCGCTGGAAAGCGGATATCGAAAAGGCCACCGGGAACAGCGTGAAGTATCCGCTCATCGGCGATCCGGATCTCACCGTCGCTAAGGCGTTCGACATGCTGCCGGCCGAGGCGGGCGACACCTGCGAAGGACGCACGGCTGCGGACAACGCGACGGTTCGCTCGGTCTTCATCATTGGCCCGGACAAGAAGGTGAAACTCAGCCTCACCTACCCGATGACCACCGGCCGCAATTTCGGCGAAATTCTGCGGGCGCTGGACAGCATCCAGCTCACCGCCAAGCACAAAGTCGCCACGCCGGCCGAGTGGAAGCAGGGCGAAGACGTGATCATCACCGCCGCAGTCAGTGATGAAGAAGCGACGGCGAAGTTCGGCGATTTCGAGCGCGTTCTTCCGTACCTGCGGACGACGAAGCAGCCGGTCTGAATAAGCCAGCGATAGCATGGACTAAATAGAATGCCCCGCCCAGTGCAGACTGGGCGGGGCATTTTCACTTTCGCGGTCGAACAACAGGCGCCGCCGGTCGTGGTATTCGGAAGCGTCGCTGCTAATCTGTGCCGACACTTTCGCCAGCTGAGGGCGATGCGTTGAGAGTCGCGAGTGCGATGCGGGGTGCGGGGTGCAACGGGCGTGGCTTCGGCCGCTGCGGAGGATGAACGATGTTCGATCGAATTTGCCGTGGCGCGTGCGTCGCGAGCTTTGCGATATCCAGTTTGATCGCTCACCGTGCGTCGGCGCAAGAGACGCCGGGCATAGCCCGCATACAAATCAGCGACGTTCCCCGCGAAACCCAGAGCGGCCCCGGGCCGGCGCCCGCCGGGACGCCCGGGAATGGCAAATATCTCCCGCCTTTGCCGGCCAATCCTGAGTTGCCGACGCTGTGGCTGATCGGCGATTCCACCGTTCGCAACGGCACGACCGGTGAGAACGGTCCGACCGGCCAATGGGGGTGGGGGGCGCCGCTGACGGCGTTCTTCGATCTGAAAAAGATCAATGTCGTCAACCGCGCCATGGGCGGCACGAGCAGCCGGACATTCTATCGCGATTTCTTCTGGAAGGATCTGCAGCCGAGGATCCAGAAAGGCGACTTCGTGATCCTGCAGTTCGGCGCGAATGACAACGGCGGCGCGAAGGGCAAGGGCGGCGCGAAGGGCAAGGGCGGCCTAGGCGGCATTGGTGACGCCGTCGAAACGAACAAGGATGAAACCGTCCACTCCTTCGGCTGGTACCTGAAACAGTTTGTCGCCGAAACACGGGCCCGCGGCGCTACGCCGATCATCTGCTCGCTTACGCCGCGCAAACGCTGGGCGGAAAACGGCAAGACCTTCAAGCGCGAAACCAGTACCCACGCCGCCTGGGCTGAACAGATCGCGACGGAAACGAAGACGCCATTCGTACCGTTGTATGACCTGATCGCCACGCGGTATGAAGCCCTTGGCCCTGCAAAAGTCGATACGCTGTACGTTCCTTCCCCCGCCGAGCAATTGCACACAGGGTGGGACGGCGCGGTCGTCGATGCCGAATGCGTCATCGCCGGCCTGAAGGCATTGCACGCCGACCCGCTGGAGACGTTTCTCTCGGCCCGCGCCGCCGCCATCGCACCGGGCAAGGTGGCGGCCAAAGCGGCGGACGCCGGCCAGGCGATCAAGAAGTAACCATGGCGTTACCAACCCACCGCATCGCGTTCTGGAGCATGACCATGGCCATCCTGGGAATCATCGGTGCCGCGGCGCCGTCGACATCAACGGCGCTGCCATCGTTTGCCGTCCGCGGGCGGATGACGCAGGCCCTGATCGATCGCACCCTCGCGGGGAAGGGCCAGCAGGCCGGCTTCTACATGGACGAAGCACGGCCAAAGGAGCCGGGCTTTAAATCGCACCCCGCGTTCGCCTGGGGCGCCGGTGTGCAGTTGTCGGCCCTGAATGCCGCCGCGAACATCGATCCGGCGGCGAATCGCGCGGCGATGCTGCGTTACGTGCGTGCCATCGATACGCACTGGTTCGTCTACAACGGCATCGGCGGATTTTGTGCGGCGGATCATCCGAATCAACCTGACCGCTATTACGACGACAATGCCTGGCTCGTGCTCGACTTCCTCGAAGGCTACGAACTGACTGGTGATAAGACGCTGCTCAAGCGTGCCCGGGACACAATGAAATTTATCCTCAGCGGCGAGGACGACAAGCTCGGCGGCGGCATCTACTGGCATGAGCAAAGGAAGGAATCGAAACACACCTGCATCAACGCGCCGGCTGCGGTCTGTGCGCTGCGCCTCTACCAGATTACGGGCGAGAAAAGTTACCTGGCCATCGGCCAGCGTCTGTACGACTGGACCAAGGCCAAGCTGCAGGACCCCGCCGATGGGCTGTATGCGGACAACGTCAAACTCAATGGCAAGGTCGATAACACCAAGTTCAGCTACAACTCGGCCCTGATGATTCGCGCCGCATGCCTGCTGTTCGACGTCACCTCGGACAAGGCCTATCTCACCGAAGCCACGCGCGTGGCCACCGCGTCGGAAGCGAAGTGGTGCAAACCATCCGGCGCGATGGGCGGCCCGGGCTATTTCGCCCATCTCCTGGCCGAGGCATTTCTTGAAGTCGGCCACCGCGATCATGACCCGCGATGGGCCCAACTGGTCAGCAAGACCTGCGATTTTCTCTGGCAGAAAAACCAGGATCCGAACGGCTACTTCCCGGAGCATTGGGACACCGTGCCGACCGCGCCGCTGGAGAAAATCGTGCTGATGCCCAACGCGAGCGTCGTG
Organism: Phycisphaerales bacterium; assembly: GCA_028288875.1. Taxonomy (GTDB): domain Bacteria; phylum Planctomycetota; class Phycisphaerae; order Tepidisphaerales; family Tepidisphaeraceae; genus RYN-431. The sequence continues at coordinate 3,312 of JAQGHK010000612.1, forward strand.
CGGATGTTTTTCCGCATGGAAGCAGAAAAGGCCGCCAAGCACTGAATTTCACCTGCGGCCGGCAAATCACGATTCGAAGAAAAGCGGAGAGAATAGGAATCGAACCTACCCCGCCCCGCGCGAGCGGGGCGACAACGGTTTTGAAGACCGTGAGGACCACCAGGTACCCGCCACTCTCCGAGAGCATCATAGCAGCGATTTAGATCGAGGACTCCCGCGGCCGGCTCAGGCAGACGGTGTGTGAGCGGGATCGCTGACGAGCCGCGTCGTTCGCGGGTCTTTGGCGGCTTCGATGCCGCCCATCACCATTGACCACCGCAGCGCGAAACCGCCGAACAGGCCGAGCAGGTTGCTGAGAACACGCTGCGGCTTTTTCAGCATGCGCGGCAGCGGGGCGTACTTGGCGACTTCACTGCCGATGATGCCGGCGAGGCTGGCGCGGTGCCAGCCTTTCATCTTGCCTTCGTGCAGGGTGTGGGCTTTCTCGCCGGCGTAGGTGCTGAAGCCAGCCATGCAGGCGAGTTCGACCCCGTGGGCGAGCGTATCGACGGTGCGGAGGACGCGATGCGAGGCCGGATCGGCTGGGCTGCCTTTACGCTTGGCGTCGAGCAGTAGCATGATGCCCTCCGCGCCGCTGCTGATGGCGCTGGCGGTGAAGAGCGGACCGAGCCAGGGGTTTTTGCTCCAGAGGGGGTTGCTGGTGGTCGAAAGAAGCACGCCAGTGTAGCTGGCGACAAGCAGCGCCATCGGCGCGCCGACGGCGTCCTGCACCAGCAGCAGGGTGCCGTTGTTGACGAGCTTGTTCAGCGCGTTGCGCTCGCGTGGTTTGAGATGGGCTTCGCGGTCATTCAAATATTGGCGGACGACTTCGCTGGTCGCCGCGCCGCTGTACGCCATGATCGCCCAAGTGCCGAGATTCATCGGGCTGCTGGGTTTCCAGACACGCAGCATGTGGTGAAACCGTTTCGGATCACCGAGGTCGTGAATCAAGAGTGGCGGGCCGGGCAGGATGCTGAGGAAGCTGAGATATGCCGCCATTTTGGTGACGTCGCCGCCGTCGCCAAAGCGAGCGGCCGCCCGGCCGAGCAGGTGAGCGCCGGTGCTCATGCCGCCGAGGAAGAAGTAGGTTGCGATTTCCCACTTCCACAGCGGCTTTTTCAGCATCGGGACGTCGTAATAGGCCGGCTCCTTTTCGCGGGGGAGGTCTGGATCGCTGGCTTTGGCGTTGCCCTTGGCGGGAACAATTGCGGCGGTGCTGACGGCGGGATTGGGCGGAATGGCGGGCGGGCGATCGAACACGATCTTCTGCGCGGGCATCTGCAAGCTGCCGACCCGATTGGGGTCAGGCCTATGCGACATGGCGCTGGCCCACGGCGCATCGGATTGAAAGTCTTTACGGTCTTCAGCCACGTCGGCCTCCACGCTTGGTGTCGCCGAACAATAGCGCACCGACGGCCGTCAACGCTGCGCCGACGGCGAGGCCGGCGAGATATCGCTTGGTCTGCCCTTTAAACGGTTGCGGCGGATTCACCGGCAAATTGTATTCGTTCGGGTGATCTTCCAGCACGAAGAATGCGTTAAGCGGGCCGTAGTCGCCGACGCTGTCGCAGCCGTAGAGATACGCCTTATCGTTGCCGCGGCCGTGCAGGTCTTTTTCACGCTGACGGGCGGCCGCGCGAAGATCGTCGATTGGGCCGAACTGAATGGAGGCCGTCGGACAGCTTTTCGCGCACGCCGGCGTCAGGCCGTCTTCCTGGCGGTCCATGCACAGCGTGCACTTGTGCGCGTGCCCATCGTCGTGCGGCGTATCCGCCCGGCCGATGACGCCGAAGGGGCACGCGACCACGCAGTAGCCGCAGCCATTGCAGATGTCGTTCTGCACGTACACGTCGCCGAACTGGTTGTAGATGATCGCGCCGGTAGGGCAGGCGTGCTGGCAGGGGGCGCTTTCGCAGTGCTTGCAGACATCGCTCATCATCAGCCAGCGGCTGGTGCTGACGCCATCCTGCGTCTCTTCGGCCATCTTCTCTTTGAAGGCGACATGCCGCCAGGTGGTAGCGCTGACGTGCCCAGTGTTGTCGTAGCTGTGGCCGGTGAAATTGTTGCCATCTGCGGGCAATTGATTCCACTGCTTACACGCGACCTCGCAGGCTTTGCAGCCGATGCACAGCGTGGTGTCGGTGAAGAAGCCCATGATCTGTTTGCGATCGTTGGCATCCATCGGCTGAGGCACTTCGGTGCGCTGTGGCGGGAAGGCGTTGGGAAAATTCGTGACGGCCTCGGTCGCCGCGTGCTGCAGGTACGCGCCGGCAGCCCGCAACTTCGGATTGGTTTCGCCGACGATCGGCAACGGCAGAGTCATTCGTCATCCTTCCGGCGCTGCATCTGTCCTTCGGGCTGGGCGCTTTTCGGCGAGCCCGGCGAGCGCATCGTCGTCGGCCAGCGGGTGTACGGCTGCGTCGGCGTCTGATTGCTGGCGTGCGTGCGGCCTGCCCAGACGTCGACCGCGAAGCTCTTATCTTCCTGGATACTCACGTTCGGCTCGGCGCTCATGGCCACCAGATCATTGGCGGTGTCGCCGACACTTTCTCCGGCAAAACTCCAGTGGAATGGAATGCCGATCTGGTGGACGGTGCGATCGCCGTGCTTCAGCGGGCGCATGCGGCGGGTGACCATCGCGCGGGCCTCGATCGTGCCGCGGGCAGATTTGACGGTCATCCAGCCGCCGTGATCGATGCTCTTCTCCGCGGCCAGCTCCGGGCTGATCTCGACAAACATCGCGGGCATGAGTTCGTTCAGCCAACTGTTGAAGCGGCTCATCGGCCCAGACAGGTAATGCTCGGTCACGCGGAAGGTGCAGGCGACGATCGGGTGCTCCTGGCTGGGAACGTGATCGATCAGATTCATCGGGCCTTCAAAGTAACGCACGCCGGGGCTGTCGTTCTGCAGCGGGTAGATCAGATTCGGCACGGGCGATTCGGCCGGCTCATAGTGGGTCGGCAATGGCCCATCTTTCATGTCGGGACTGAATAGGCCGCTCTGGCCGTCGGGCTTGAGAATAAACGGCTTGTCACCGGCGATGGCGGCCATGCCGCGGGCGCCCTCGGGCGGGCGATAGCTCGGGGCTTTGGTCGGCTCGAAGTCGGGCTCGTCATAGCCGACCCATTTGCCGGCCGTCTCGTCCCACCAGATCAGCTTCTTGCGCTCGCTCCAGGGCTTGCCGTCGGCGTCGGCGCTGGCTCGGTTGTAGAGCACGCGCCGGTTGTTCGGCCAGGCGTAGGCCCAGTCCGGGTGCAGCGGGTTGACGCCGGTCTTCCGCTCCCGGGCCCGGTTGCGGTCATAGTTCGGATAAATGCCGCTGTAGATCCAGCCGCCGCACGCGGTGCTCCCGTCGTCGGCGCACTCGGCAAATCCGCTCAGGAGCTTGGGCTTCTCGGGGCGCTCGGGCGCATTTTGGTTTGTGAAGTAGCCGTTGATTTCCTGGAGCACTTTTTCGGCGTCGGGCTCGTCGGCCACCGTGCTGAGCGAGCCGTCCGGCAGCCTGGGGTGCTCGTCGTAGGCGTAGTCCCACGTCAGGTGTTGAATGGCCTGGTCCTGTGGTTTCTCACTGCCGGCGTACATCGCCTTGAGACGGCGGCCGAGGTTCCAGAGGAACCAGAGATCGCTACGGCTGTCGCCGTCCGGATCGACGGCTTTATCGTGCCATTGGATCAGCCGCTGAGTGTTGGTAAACGTGCCTTCTTTGGCCGCGATGCTGGCGGCGGGGATGAAGAAGACTTCGGTGCCGATCTCGTGCGGCTTGGGGCCTTTTGGGTCGTTCTTCCAGAACGTGGCGGTTTCGGTCTCGAACCAATCCGCGACGACCAGCCACTTGAGCTGCCGCAGGCCGGCGCGATGCATGCCGCTGTTGGGCGCACCGGCGGCCGGGTTCTGGCCGAAGATGAAGTAGCCCTCGACTTCGCCCTCGGTCATCCGCTTGAAGAACGGCATCAGGCTGTGATCGCCATCAATGTGCGGTAGCCATTTGAAGCGGTAGTCATTTTCCTTCGTGGCGGCGTTGCCGTAGTAGGCCTTCAGCAGGCTGACGATGAACTTCTTGGTGTTCGCCCAGTAGCCGGTGGGGAGGCCTTCGTATTCGACGTAGCTATCGAGCGTGTCGTGGTTCTTGTCGGCCGACGGCTGGGGGAGATAGCCGGGGAGCAAGTCGTAGAGCGTGGGGATGTCGGTGCTGCCTTGAATGGAGCAGTGGCCGCGCATGGCCATGATCATGCCTCCGGGCCGGCCGACGTTGCCGAGGAGCTGTTGCAGGATGCCGGCGGCGCGGATGATCTGCGGGCCAGTGCTGTGCTGGGTCCAGCCGACGGCGTAGACGATCGCGCTCGTGCGTTCGCGGCCGCTGTTGGCGATCAGCAATTCGGCGACGCGGATCAACTCTTCGGGCTTGCACCCCGTGACGTCGGCCACCATTTGTGGCGTGTACCGTGCGAAGTGCTTGCGCAGCAACTGCATGACACAACGCGGGTGCTGGAGCGTTTCGTCCTTGTTCGGATTGTGACACGTGCTAGCGGACCGCTTGGATTTATGCGCACTGGCCCCGCCCTGCAGGCCGTGGCCGCCTTCGCCGCTGGCGTCGCCATCTTCGCGCTCACCGGAATTCTGCGAACCGATGCCGCCCGGCCCCTGCTTGGGCGGGTGGCGTTCGCCGCGTGAATCATCTTTGGTTTCCGCATCCGCCGGCGAGCCTTCGTACATCCATCGTCCGCCGCCGCTGTCGTACTTGTGGCCGTGCTTGTCGTAGCCGCTGAAAATGCCTTCAAGGTCTTCGGTGTCTTCGAATCCTTCAGCAATGATCGTGCTGGCGTTGGTGAAGGGTAGAACGAAATCCTTGAACCACTTCTCCTGCGTCAGCACGTAATTGATCAGGCCGCCGAGGAAGGCAATATCGGTCCCGGTTCGAATGCCAACGTGCATGTTGCAGCTGGCGCTCGTACGACTGAAGCGCGGGTCAACGTGGATGAGCGTCGCGCCTTTTTCGCGCGCCTTCATCGGCCAGCGGAAGCCCACGGGGTGGGCCTCGGCCATGTTCGATCCCATGATCAGAATGCAGTCGCTGTTCGCGAGGTCCTGCGTGTAGTTAGTGGCCGCACCGCGGCCGAATGAGGCACCCAGACCGGGCACCGAAGCGCTGTGTCATATCCTGGCCTGATTTTCCACATGGACAACCCCCAATCCGCTGCTGAACAGCTTCTTGATCAGGTAGTTCTCTTCGTTGTCCAGCGTGGCTCCGCCAAGGCAGCCCATGTTCCGAACGTAGTTGACGTACTTGCCTTCCTCGTTGGTTTCCATGTAGCCCTTATCACGGGTTTCCTTGGTGAGCCTGGCGATGCGGTCCATCGCCCATTCGAGGGGCTTCTGCTCCCACTGATCGGAGTATGGAGCTCGCCACATCACGTGCTTCACCCGATTCGGGTTGTGATGAAGTTGAAAGGTGTTCGCGCCCTTGGGGCAGAGCGTGCCTTCGTTGATCGGGCTGTCGGGATTGCCCTCAATGTCGATCACCGCGCCATTCTTGGTGTAAATGTTCGTTCCACAGCCGACGGCGCAGTAGGGGCAGACGCTGTGCGTAACTGATGCACTGCGAATACGCGGCTGCTTGTCCAGCGAGTTCTTGCTGAACGCCTGCGGCGAGCGTTCGCGACCATCATTGCGGAACAGCGGCAGTTTCCACATCAGTCATCCTTTCACAGTCCTTCCAAGGATAGCGCTGCGGACGGTCTCCGACGGTAAGAAATTTCGGAAAGCTTCCTCGTCGCCGCTCGCCACGTTGGAACTACGCCAAATGCAGATATCGAAAGTACGCCGCCGCGAAACACCGGTCCGCGACGGCCGTCAATGCCTGCAGCGACCGTTCCTTCGGACTGCGGATGTTAATGGTGGCGGCGAGCGGGCGCTGATCGAGTTCGGCTAACGCAAATGCTGCTTCGTGTCGCGTGCCGTGCAGTTCGACAGCTAGTTGCTGCTGCAGCGCATGAATCGTTAAGCGGTCGGCCTCGGCATGTATGCCGCTGGCGAGCACGGTCACCGATAAGACTTGCTGCTCGGATCGCAGCGTCATCAGACCTGCAGTCGGCGCGGTCGACCACCATCGCAGCGACATCACGCCTGCGGCATCGCCGAGCTCCGTGTCAAAGGCATCGGGAGCTTTCCACAGTTCGCCGGACAGGTGCCCGATCAGTTCCGCGCAGCCGGGGATCCGTTCAAGGTCGGCGTAAAGGTACGCGGTTGTCGCAATCAGATCGCCGCTGGCCTTCAAGTCTACAACGCAATAGGGGGGCATGTCTGGATTATCTGAATATGAAATGAATGAAATTTAATGCACCTCGGTCGCGACGATTAGAAGCGTTATCGCTATTTTCGCCTCTTAGTTCATCCGCGTTGCGGCAGTCGCAGCAGCGAGGGTGCGTCTAGATCTGCTTGTCGGTTGGTGACGGATCGCCAGCTGTTGTCGACGGGCCTACGGAGTGGCCGCCGAACCCTCACCCTACGCATTCTGACTTTCCTGGAGTTGCCATGAAGCGTCGTACCGCCAACGGTAAACCGTCCATCAGTCCAAAAAATGCGGCCACCAATGGCAAAGCGAACGGAATCCACCGGGAGCAGTCCGGTGGCGTGAAAACGCTTCGCAAGACGACAGAACGTTCAGTGGCCGTACCTCATCGCGCCGAAAGAATCGTATCACGGCTTGATCAGTCAACGCGGGTGGACGAGCTGGATAAAGCCATGCTGCTGCGCGCCTTGCTGGCGTTCAAAAAAGGCGATTTCAGCGCCCGCCTGCCGGTCGATCTGGAAGGCGTTGACGGCAAGATCGCCGACGCATTTAACGACGTCATTGAACTCAATGAGCGTATGAGCGAAGAGCTCGAACGCATGAGCCGGGTCGTGGGTAAAGAAGGCAAAATTACGCAACGTGCCAGCGTCGGCGAAGTGACTGGCGCGTGGCAAGCCCAAGTGTCTTCAGTCAACACGCTCATTAGCGATCTGGTGCACCCGATCAGCGAAACGTCGCGCGTCATCGGCGCCGTGGCCAAGGGCGATCTGTCACAGACGATGGCGCTGGAAATCGAAGGCCGCGCGCTGGCGGGCGAATTCCACCGCACGGCAAAGACCGTCAACACCATGGTGGAACAACTCGGCAGCTTCGCGTCAGAAGTAACGCGCGTGGCTCGCGAAGTGGGTACGGAAGGCAAGCTCGGCGGCCAAGCGAAGGTGAAGGGCGTCGCCGGCACGTGGAAGGATCTGACCGACAGCGTAATCAGCATGGCCGCGAATCTGACGAACCAGGTGCGCAACATCGCCACCGTGACCACGGCCGTCGCGAACGGCGACTTGTCCAAGAAGATCACCGTCGACGTGCAGGGCGAAATTCTCGAACTCAAAACCACCATCAACACCATGGTGGATCAGCTGCGATCGTTCGCGTCTGAAGTGACGCGTGTGGCCCGTGAAGTGGGCACGGAAGGAAAGCTCGGCGGTCAAGCCGACGTGAAAGGTGTCGCGGGAACGTGTAAAGATTTGACCGACTCCGTAAACATCATGGGTCGCAATCTGACCGACCAGGTGCGCAACATCGCCCAGGTGACAACTGCCGTGGCGAACGGCGACTTGTCCAAAAAGATCACCGTGGACGTGAAGGGCGAAATTCTCGATCTGAAGCTCACGATCAACACCATGGTGGAGCAGCTGAATTCGTTCGCATCCGAAGTAACGCGCGTGGCCCGCGAAGTAGGCACGGAAGGTAAGCTCGGCGGCCAGGCGAACGTGCGCGGCGTCGCGGGCACGTGGAAGGACTTGACCGATTCCGTGAACTCGATGGCCGGCAATCTCACCGGCCAGGTCCGTAACATTGCCGCCGTGACGACGGCCGTCGCGCGCGGCGATCTATCCAAGAAAATCACCGTGGACGTGAAGGGCGAAATTCTCGAACTGAAAAACACCATCAACACAAAGGTGGATCAGCTCAGTTCGTTCGCCGCCGAAGTAACGCGCGTGGCCCGCGAAGTAGGTACGGAAGGCAAGCTCGGCGGCCAGGCCGACGTGCGCGGCGTGGCCGGTACGTGGAAGGATCTGACCGACAACGTAAATCTAATGGCCGGCAATCTGACGTCGCAGGTGCGTAATATCGCGGATGTGACCAAGGCCGTCGCGCGCGGCGATCTGTCACGCAAGATCACCGTAGACGTAAAGGGCGAAATCCTCGAGCTGAAAAACACCGTCAACACCATGGTGGATCAGCTCAGTTCGTTCGCCGCCGAAGTGACGCGCGTGGCCCGAGAAGTGGGCACGGAAGGCAAGCTCGGCGGTCAGGCCGATGTGCGTGACGTCGCCGGCGTGTGGAAAGATCTGACCGATTCCGTGAATTCGATGGCCAGCAACCTGACGGTGCAGCTCCGCGACGTGTCGAAGGTCGCCACCGCCATCGCCAATGGCGATCTGGGCCAGAAGATCACCGTGGACGTGCGCGGCGAAATCCTGCAGATCAAAAACGTCATCAATACCGCGGTCGATCAGCTCAGTTCGTTCGCGTCGGAAGTAACGCGCGTGGCCCGCGAAGTGGGCACCGAAGGCGAACTCGGCGGCCAGGCCGACGTGAAGGGCGTCGCCGGCACGTGGAAGGATCTGACCGAGTCCGTGAATTCGATGGCCAGCAACCTCACGATCCAGGTCCGCAACATCGCCGACGTGACCACGGCCGTCGCGAATGGCGACTTGTCGAAGAAGATCACGG
>JAQGHK010000614.1 GCA_028288875.1 Phycisphaerales bacterium
CGTGCTCAGAGTTGACCCCGCACCGTCGACGGTAACGGTGCCCGAGCCGCCGTAGTGGCCGACGTAAACGTTGAACGCCGACGCATGGCCGCCGTTTTTAAGAGCCAGCGTGCCAGTCGCGGGGCCGTTGTTCCCGGCGCCGACGAAGAGCGAATTGGTGCCACTGACGTTGATGGCTGCACTCGCGCCGTCAATGTTCATTCGGCCCGAGCCGCCGTTTCGGCCGATGCCGACTTCGCCGGTGCTCGCAGTGCCGCCACTCAGGGTCAGCTGCGGGTTGTCGGAGTTGCTGCCGTTGACGAGGAAGCCGTTGGTGACGGCCAGCGAGTAGCCGCCGAGGTTCAGGGCGAGGTCGCCCTGGGTTTGGGTGAGCGAGCCGGCGCTGCTGGCGGCCGTCAAATTGGAGGCGTAGGGGCCGGTGAGGGAGAAGACGACGTCACTGGCCGGCGAAGTGCTGGTCGGCACAACGGCGGGCGACCAGTTGGCCGCGTTGTTCCAGTCGTTATTAGTATCGCTGCCACCGATCCACGTGGCTTGGTCGGCGATGGCGTGACAAACTGCGCCGGCGCAGACAAGCACAGCAGCCAGCGAACCGGCGATCTTGCGGATGGTCTGCCTTGCTTGCGTCACGGGGCCCCTGTTTAGGTCTGTCATTGACCGATAATGTCTACTTCGGCCATCTGCCGGCCGAAGCTTGATTCTTCGGACGACCACCGCTTGGGGCTTGGCGTCCGAACGACTTGAGGGAACCCGTGAACTGCAATGCTTATGTCTGCGGCAGCGGCACGTTCTTAAACCGGCTGCCCGGCACGACCACGCGGCGGTTGGTGCTGGCGGCGGGGCCGCGGATGCCGACGATGATGAAGAGGCCGACCAGGACGACGGCGTTCATGATCAGGAACTTGATGGCCGTCCAGCCGTCCATGCGGCTGACGACGGTGCCGTCGGCGTTCCAGTGCGTGTACGTCGCCCCGCCGGTCCACCAGACGAGGACGGCCGAGATCAGCAGCAGCGCCAGGCTGATCGGGATCAGTCCGCCCCAGGCCAGACGCATGAGCTGATCAAACCGGAAGCGCGGCAGGCTCCAGCGAACCCACATGAACAGGAACAGCACGAACACGGCCTTGGTGAAGAACACCAACATCCGGGCGATGTTCAGCACCAGCGTGTCCGACCAGGCGGGGTTCGACATGGAAACCACGCCGTGGCCGGTGATGGCGACCACCACCTTATTCAGCCCCGGCAAGTGCCAGCCGCCGAAGAACAGCGCCACGCAGACGCAGCTGGTGGTGATCATGCCGGCGTATTCACTCAGGAAGAACAAAGCGAACCGCATGGACGAATATTCGGTGTGATACCCGCCGACCAGTTCCTGCTCGGCCTCGGCCAAGTCGAACGGGGCGCGGTTGGCTTCGGCGTGAATGCAGATCAGGAACATTACGAACGCCAGCGGCTGGGCGAACACGTTCCAAGCCGGGATTGGCAGGAAACCGAAGGCGTACCAGTAGCGGGCCTGGTCTTCCACGATGCGGCTCATGTCCAGGGTGCCGAACATCAGGACCACGATCAGGATGCTCAGGCCCAGCGGGATTTCGTACGAAATCATGTTCGCACAGGCGCGCAGGCCGCCGAGGAACGAATACTTGTTATTGCTGGCCCAGCCGCCGATGACGACGCCATAAACGGCCAGGCTGAGGGTCGACAGGACGAACAGCACGCCGATGGAAACGTCGGCCACCTGGAACTTCCAGCCGGTGGGGACGACGACGACCCATTGGTCGCCGTAACGGGCACCTGACACCTCTGGGCCGCCGTCGTTCACGGGGGCCGGCGGGGTCTGCAGGACGCTGGTGAACCAGTCTTTTTTGGCTTCCACACCCGCGACGGCCTGCTTCACGATCTCCGCATCCGCCACGCCGGCCTGCTTGGCGGCGGTGACGTCTACTTTATTGAGGAAGATCTTCGTGCCGCCCCACGGGATGACGCAGATGCTGATCAGCACCGTAAAGATCATGATCATCGGCGCGAGGGTGAACAGCACCTTGTCCACGCCGCTGGGGCGAAAATCTTCCTTCAGGAAGAACTTCAGCCCGTCCGCCGCCGGCTGGCCTAGGCCCCAGAAGTGGAATTTCGGGGCAAAACTCAGGCCGAAGCCCAAACCCACGCGATTCGGGCCGACGCGGTCCTGCGCCCAAGCGGCCACTTTGCGCTCCAGCAGGATCAGGTACGCCACCATGCTCATCGAGACGGCGAACGCGCCGAGGGCGATCCAGATCCACGGGGCCCGCAGGTAATCGAGGACGGGAATGTCAGCAAGTAGCGTCGTCATGCGGCCGGGAGTGTAGTCGAAGCCGGCGGCGACGAAAATCCCGCTGGCAACACCGATTTTCCGCTAGGCCGGCCGGCGGCGGCCCGGTAGGTTATCGCTGCAGGGGCCACCCATGAAAACCATCACCGACATCCACCCCGGCGACCTCGTCATCGACGGCCCGACGACAGTCACGGCGATCGTCAACGGCAACATCACGGTGACCGCCGGCGGCGACCTGATCTTCTGCGGCATCTGCAACGGCAAACTGGTCCTGGAACCCGGCGGCCGGGCCACGGTGACCGGCATCGTGAACGGCGGCATCGATAACCAAGGCGGCGACCTGAAGTCGGGCCCGTCGCTGTCGGGCGTGATGTTTGCGTGAGCCATTGTGCAGCGGTGTAGCGTCGGTCGTATCTCCGCGGTCGTGTGGGGTCGGCCGGTTTGCCGGACGCGTACTATTGATGAACCGCCCTGCCCACCGCCGCCCCGCCCCCGCGACCAATCCGTGGCCGCTTGTCACGCTCGCGATGGCGTTCGCGCTGGCCAGCAGCGCCCGCGGCCAGGCGACGGAACCCGCACCGGCGGCGCGCCTCGCGGCGGCCCGGGCGGCAATTCGGGAAACGGAAGACGCTTCGGAAGTCGCACGGAAGCGCCCGCAAGCCTCACGCGATCAGGCCGAGGTCGATCGCACGCACGCCGCATTCGTTGCCGCCCTCCAAGCCGGGCGGAAGATCGCGCGCGACATCTTCAAAACCGAACCCAGCACCGACGCCGGCCTCGACGCGTGCGACCTGATTCTAACGGGCCAGTTCCAAAGCCTGGAGGCGACCGACGCCATGCAGGCGGTCGCCCGCTTTCATGCCGGCAATCCGCGGATCGGCCCCCTTGTCGCGCGCAGCGCGTATTACAACCCCTGCCCCGGCCTGGGGAGTTACGACGCGGTCGGCGTGCTGCTCGACGCCGTTGAGAAGAAGAACACCGACCGCGTCGTCCTCGGTCAGGCGGCCTTGGGCCGGGCGCGGCGGGCGCTGACCGTCCACCAGGTGGCCGACAACGTTGCGATGCTGGTCGCTGCGGACGGGCCGGCGGAGTACAAGCGCAGCGTTATCGCGCTTTCACAGTCGCAGACGCACTCCACGCTCGATGTCGAACGCACATCCGCCGAGGCGATCGCCGCGTTCGACCAGGTGATCAAGCTGTACGGCGACGTGCCGGACCTGCACCGGATTGTCCCGCTGCCCACGCCCGAATCGCTCGCCGACGACGCGCTGCCGCAGCGCTACGAACTGCAACACCTGCGGATCGGCCTGCCCGCGCCTGAGATCGAAGGCGTCGATCTGAACGGCCGGCCGTTCAAGCTCAGCGATTTCCGCGGCAAGGCCGTGCTGCTGTTTTACTGGGCGTCCTGGTGCGGCCCGTGCATGGCGGCGGTGCCGCACGAAAGGGAACTGGCCGAGCGCTTCGCGGGTCGGCCGTTCGCGCTGGTCGGCGTGAATGCCGATGAGGATCGCGACCACGGCCTGGCAGTCGCAACGAAAGAGCGCGTCGCCGGCCGCTCATTCTGGAACGGCCCCGACGGCTCGGACGGCCCGATCGCCAAGGCCTGGAACGTGCGCAGCTGGCCGACCAACTTCCTCATCGATGCCGCGGGCACGATCCGGTTTAAGGGGCTGGGCGAAAAGGATCTGGACGCGGCGATCGAAAAACTGGTGGCCGAAGCGAAGCAATCGCCCGGCGCCGTGCATCAAGCCCAGTGAACGGCAAAGCGGACCGACTGATCGCGATTTCTGAAACCACGCGAGGCACCGAGCGCGTAACATCGGGCTGCCGTGGCAAGTTCCGATGCATCCCCACTCGCCCGCCCGTCGGTGCAACTGCTCTTTGACGGGCTGTGCGGGCTGTGCGACCGGTCCGTGGACTTCATCATCCGTCACGATCGCCACCATCGATTTACGTTCTCGCCGTTGCAGTCGCCGGCCGGGCAGGCGGCGATCCGTCGGGCGGGGTTGACGGAGCAGTATTTCGATTCCATCGTGCTGATCGACGGCAACACCCTGTACACCCACTCCGACGCCGTGCTGAATATCGCCAGGCGGCTGGGGTGGCCGTGGAAGCTGGTGTATGGGCTGATCCTCATCCCGCGGCCGTTGCGGGACTGGGGCTATCGATTCATTGCTCGCCACCGCTACCAGTGGTTCGGCAAGCGGGAGGCGTGCCGCATCCCCACGCCGGCGGAGCGGGCGCAGTTTGTTGTCGACGTGGACGAACCGGCGGCCCAACCGGCCGGCAATGGGGCTTAGCCGCCGTTGCCATAAGATAGGCGGCATGGCCCAGCGTCTTTCCGCCGTTGCGTTGTTGGTGAAGGATTACGACGAGGCGATCGCGTACTACACGCGGTCGCTCGGCTTCGTGCTGATCGAAGACACGCCGCGCGGGCCGGGGAAGCGGTGGGTGGTGGTCGCCCCGCCAAACGATCCACTGCGCGATGCGGCCAACACCGGCTTCATCCTCGCCAAGGCCGTCACGCCGGAGCAGATCGCCCGCATCGGCGACCAGACCGGCGGGCGCGTCGGCTTCTTCCTGCAGAGCGACGATTTCTGGCGCGACTACCACGCCTACCGCGCTGCCGGCGTCACCTTCGCCGAAGAACCGCGCCGCGAGAGCTACGCGACGGTGGCTGTCTTCACCGATCTCTACGGCAACCGCTGGGACCTGCTCGGCCCGCCGACGTGATAGAATGACCGCGTGATCCTTCGCCGGCTGTTTACCGCGCTCGCCGTCGTCTGCGTCGCATTAGCGGTGCTTTCACTGGCCATCGTTTTTCGTGGCTGGCTGACCAGCGACATCATCAAGACTTACACGTGGAACGACGGGGCCCGCCGTTACAGCGAACTGCACATCATCTCGCAGGGCGGCTTGCTGAGCTTTCACCACAGCGGCACGACGTTGGCCGCCGGCGAGGATGCGACGATTGCGAAAGACCGCGCGGGGCCGAGCGGATACAAAGTCTGGCATTACTCGCAACGCGCCTCCCCGAACAACGACAGCCCATGGCTGCATTTCCAGAGCAGCCGCGGCTCGGCCCATGCGGGGGTCGCAAACCCCAACGGCGTGAGCGACAACTGGACCCTGGAAATTCGCCCGCTGCCGGCGGCGATGTTCTTCCTGGCACTGCCAGTCGCCCTCTTCGGAGTCCGCTACCTCGCCCAGCGACGCAAACAGCACCTCATTGAAGCCGGCCACTGCCCGGCCTGCGGTTACGACCTGCGCGAAAGCCCCGATCGCTGCCCGGAATGCGGGGCGTCCTCGTCCTCGTCCGCGGTAGCAACTGCGACTGCTCTGCCGTAACTCGGTCGATTCGATTAACCGCCAAGACGCCAAGAGCGCCAAGAAGATCGGAAGTATAGAGACGAACGCAGAGACGCAGAGAAAGACGCGAAGACAAATAGTGATTTGTCTTCGCGTCTTCCTCTGGGTCTCTGCGTTCATCTTCTTCTTGGCGCTCTTGGCGTCTTGGTGGTTTAAATCCGTTCTCTTCCTGTCACGACTACGTTGCCGCTGATTCCGGCGACGGCGGCGGTTCCGAGGCGACGGGCGGATCGTTTTCCTTCGGCCGGAACAGGCTGACCGCCGCACCGATGGCCAGGAGCAGGAACGCGCCGATCAGTGCGATGGTTCCCCATGCTCCCTGCGTTTGTGGCACGAGACGATCGAACAAATCGCCCAAGGCGTGATACAGCAATTCCACGCCGCGCTGGATGCTCGCCCATGTCGGGCCGAAGACGTAGGTCATCGCGCCGAGCGCACCGACGGCGACGAACCGCACGAAGTGCCGCGGCGCGAAGATGCCGACCCAGGTGATGTACGCGAAGGCCGCCGACAGCATCAGTGGCGACAACTGCAGCGTTTCCATCGCCGCCGATAGCGGCCGCGACGGGTGCGCTGCGGAGATGATCGCCGCCAGCGGCAGCATCATGCAGAGCACGCTGGCATCGCCCCGCCGGGCGAACTGCGAACCACGGAACCCGGCGATCAGCACGGCCAGCGCCAGCAGCGCCGGCGACACGTCCGGCGCCTGGAACGGGCAGGAATAAATCCAGTGCGACGTGCCTAGGTGGCCGGCCAAGGACAACAGCATCATCGCGAGGATGACGTGCCCCATTACGCCGCCGCGCGAGCCGATGCGCTGCCCGCGAAATGCCGACGGCCGCACGACGCGGGCCATCAGCGCGTAGCCGACGACGATCGCACCGAACAGCCACCACGCCGTGTACATCACCACATCGGGCAGCCGGCCCTGGTGGTGATCGCCGATGTATTTGAAGACGGCCGCGTGCCCCAGCAGCACGGTCAGCACGCCGCCTGCCATCGCGAACACCGGCGAACGAATCGGCAATTTCAGCCCACTAAAGATCGCCAGCAGCTTCAGCAGCCCCACGACCAGCAGCACGGCATTAACGATCAACCCCAGCCGCAGGCTCTCCGTGTACAGCTCGCTATTGAGGAAACCCACGTCCGCCAGGAAGACGGCCTCCACGCAGAGCAGCTTCAGGCCGTCGCGTGCGTGGTCGCGCTTGACGATCAGAAACAGCCCGAGCCCCACGATCAGCAGCTCGTAAATGTTCAGCGTGACAATCAACATCACCAGCTTGCGCGCCGCAATCGGCGACCACGTGGTCGTGTTGCTAAGCAGCAGACACGCCAGCAGCATCGATGCCGCACTGAGCAGGTAAAACGGATTGTTGTCCGACAGGTACTGAAGGAACGATCGACGACGACGCGAAGCAACCGCGGCCATGCGAACCTCCGGAGGAATGATCAGTCAAAGGGAGGTACGACGGCCGGCCGGCCGAAGTTCGGCGAGAATTTCGGCCGGCGATCAGGCGGTTTGCTCGACGTGGCGCTGGAGCGCGGCGGCGAACTCGTTGAACGAGGGCTGCAGGTCTGGGATCGATTTGCAGATCAGCGGCGCCATCAGGCCGGTGAAGGTTTCGCGCATGGAAAACTCGGTGCCGGCGCCGGTCGGCGTGAGGGTATAGATGCGCTCGCCCTTGAAGAGCCCGAGCGGCATGCCGCCAGTCCAGACCATGCGATGCGGCGGCGAAAACTCACTGACGCGCACCGGAAACGCCCGGCCGGGCGTGAGCTTGGTGAAGACCTTCAGCTTGCTACCGCCGATGATCGGGCGGTCCACTTTTTCGACAGTCGGATTCCAGGCCGGCCAGCTCGCGCCGTCGGTCAGGATTTGCCAGACCCGCTCTGGCGTCGCTCGAATTGTGATGGCGACTTGAAACGATTTCATGCTTTCGCTTTCTCTCGCGAGCGCGACTTGGGCGATTGCGACTTGGGCAGATATTGCGAGATGAGTTGCTCGACCATCGGCCGGACCGCGCGGGCCGCGTCGTTACGGCCGTGTGTTTGCCGCATGATCAGCGCGCCTTCGATCAACACCGTGAAGCAGTCGGCAAAGGTGGTGGCGGCCTGTTCGTCCGCACCGGCGGCGATCGCCCGGCCGCGGTAAAACGCATGCGACCGATGCTTGTACGCCGCGGCCGCCTGATGGACGGGATCGTGCGGGTTAGGGAACTCTGCGGCGGCGTTGATGAACATGCAGCCGAGGAAATTCGGGTCATTGAACCACTCGTCCATGACGTCGATCATCGCCAGCAGTTGCCCCGCCGGGTTCGTGCCGCCCCGTTTGCGGATCGCCTGCTGCAGGGCCTGCGATTCCCACTCGTCGCGCCGCAGCACCGCCGCCAGCATCAGGTCGTCCTTGCTTTCAAAGTGCTTGTAAAAAGTCGTCTTGGTCACGCCGGCGGCGGCGATCACCCGGTCGATACCGACCGCGCCGAAGCCATTGCGATAAAACAGGTCAATCGCAGTCGCAATCAACCGCTCTCGCCCCTCATTCGGCGGCGGCGGGCGGCCGAACAGCTCGGATGCCGACTTCAATTTGGTACTGGCCATGTTACTTCCCCTGTTGGCGAGGATCACCGTAACGGGCGCGGGGGTGTACCTCAAGTGCACTGTGCAGCCAGTGGCGACTGGCTACTTTGGTCTCTGCCGATACGCACCGTTCGTGATGTCACAGC
>JAQGHK010000633.1 GCA_028288875.1 Phycisphaerales bacterium
CGAAAGCGGTCGTCACCGCTACGACAACCTTTCTGGATTCGCTCGATGCCACGCAGCGTGGGAAGGTGCAGTTTGCTTTCACGTATCAGAAGGCGGCAACCGCAGGGAGATTCAGGGGCGGCATGAACGGCCGAATGACTTTCGTCGGCGAGCAGTACGGCCAGTCCACATGGTCAAACTTCCCCGTCAGCGACGTGCCGCGCCCCGGCCTGACGCTCGGCAGCCTCAACGACACTCAACGCGACGCGGCAATGCACCTGCTGCAGACGCTCCTTAGCGCTAAGGGCTACCAGAAGGTCATTGATATCATGGGAGCCGACCAAGTGCTGGCCGACGGCGGCACGCGCTACGCCTCAGGTACGAAGTATTACACGCTGGGCATCTTCGGCACGCCCAGCACGACGACACCATGGATGGTCCAATTCGGCGGCCATCACCTTGGGCTGAATGTGGTCATCGCGGGCGAGCACGGCGTGATGACGCCGACCCTCACGGGTGCCCAGCCTGCCCTCTACACGTTGAACGGAAAAACCGTGCGGCCGTTGGGTCAGGAAAGCGATAAGGCGCTTGCCCTGCTGGAAGCGTTGGACGCGAACCAACGGAAACAGGCGATTCTGAATTATCAGATCAGCGATCTCGTCCTCGGTCCAGGCCACAGCGGTGACGCGATTCAGCCGGAAGGTCTAAAAGCGTCGGCGATGAATGCCAAGCAGCAGGCATTGCTGTTGGACCTGATCTCGGAGTGGGCCGGCATCGTGAATGATGCCTACGCCATCCCGCGGATGGAAGAGATCAAAGCCGGTCTCGGCGAAACCTATTTCGCGTGGAGTGGTTCAACGGCCCATGAGCCGGGCAGAAGCGGCACGGCGTATTACCGCATTCAGGGGCCGAAGCTGATCATTGAGTACTCACCCCAAGGCGTCGGCGGCGATCTGACCATGCACGTGCACACCGTGTACCGGGATCCCACGAATGAATACGGCCAAGCCATGGTGGGAAAATGAAAACGACCATTTTCGCGATCGTGGCGCTCCTGCTGGGCGCCGACAGTCCGTCTTTCGCGCATCGCCTTGACGAATATCTGCAAGCCACGAAGGTGACCATCGATCGGGATCGTATCGGGCTGGATATCTGCCTCACGCCCGGCGTTGCCGTGCTGCCGACCGTCCTTGCCAAGATCGATATAGACCACGACGGCGTGATGACCGCTGCGGAACAGCAGGCGTACGCGCAGCGAGTGAAAGACGATCTCTTTGTTACGGTTGACGCCGCACCCGTTCCGCTTCACGTCGCTTCATCGAGCTTCCCCGATGTGGAAGAAATGAAACAGGGTCTCGGCGAGATCGTGCTGCGCCTGTCCGCAGCAGTTCCGCCCGGCGGCCATGCGAGGACCCTTACCGTCCGAAACGAACATCTGCGGCCACTGTCGGTCTACCTGGCGAACTGCCTCGTTCCAACTGACACCGCGATCCACATCACGACTCAGAGCCGCAGTTACGACCAGGCCGTCTATTCCGTCGGATACACGCAGGACGCAACGGGCATCAAAAGCGCGACGGCGAGCACGCCACGGGACGTAGCCGAGCAGCAAGCGACATCATTCTCCCTATTTCAAGGATACGTGTTGCACGGTATTGGCCACATTCTCACGGGATACGATCATCTTCTGTTTGTCAGTGCGCTCGTGCTGGCAACGGCGACGCTGTGGGACTTGATCAAAGTCGTCTCGGCGTTCACCTTGGCCCACACGCTGACATTGACGCTCGCGGCGATCGGCGTCGTTCATGTCTCGCCGCGCATTGTCGAACCGTTCATCGCGGCCAGCATCTTTTTTGTCGCCGTGCAGAACGTCTTCTGGCCGAGCCAAGCCAAAGGCCGGAGCCGGCTCGCCGTCGCGTTCTTTTTCGGCCTTTTCCACGGCTTGGGCTTCGCCGGTGGTCTGTTGGAAGTCATTCGCGAACTGCCGAGCGGCACAATGCTGTTGTCGATCCTCGCCTTTAGCGTCGGCGTCGAGATCGGGCATCAAATGGTCGTTCTGCCGTTGTTCGCATTGCTGAAGGCTGCCCGAATTTCTCAGCGCGATATCGTGTTGCGAAACAGACTGTCGATGGTGTTTCAGCGATTCGGCTCGGCGGGCATTTCACTGGCAGGCTTCTACTACTTCTGCATCGCCTTGAGCCCCGTGTCCTAGCCTGTGGTTGAGAGAACATCGGAATTTTTTCCACCGCGGCTGATCGGCTTGCGATACAGTTTTGAGCCATGTCGCACGCCTTTTGCCGACGGCTTGGGATGAGCGTTCCGATCATTCAGGCGCCGATGGCGGGAACGTCGACGCCCGCGCTGGCGGCCGCCGTCTGTGAGGCCGGCGGGTTGGGTTCCATCGCGATAGGGGCCGTCGCGGCGGCTGAGGCCGAGCAGATGATCAGCCGGGCGCGATCGCTCACCGATCGGCCTTTCAACGTCAATGTGTTCTGCCATCGTCCGGCTAGACCGAATCCGGCGGTCGAAGCGGCATGGATCAACCGGCTCACCGAACGTTACCACGCGTTCGGTGGTCGGCCGCCGGCGGAACTGAGGGAGATCTACACGAGCTTCATTGTGGATGATGCCATGCTGGAGGTGATCCTTAGACAGCGGCCGTCCGTCGTCAGCTTTCACTTTGGTTTGCCGCCGGCTGCGGTGGTGGCCGCGCTCAGGGCGATTGGTACTGTGCTGCTCTCCACCGTCACCAGTGTTGCCGAGGCCGAACTGGCCAGGGTCGTCGGGGTTGATGCATTGGTCGCCCAAGGATACGAGGCGGGCGGGCACCGCGGCGTGTTCGACCCGGACGCGGCCGACGATCGGCTGACCACCGCCGCGCTCGTGCGGCTGCTGGTTCAGCGGCAGCCGCTGCCAGTGATTGCCGCCGGCGGCGTCATGGACGGAGCCGGCATCGCGGCCATGCTCTCACTCGGCGCGGCCGCCGTGCAGATGGGGACGGCCTTCATCGGCTGTCCGGAATCGACGGCGGACGCGGGCTTCCGTAACGCCCTGGCCAGCGATGCAGCGTTTCACACAACCATGACGCGGGTGATCTCCGGTCGCCCGGCACGTTGTCTGCCCAACGCGTTCACCGGATGGGGCGAAGGCATCGCTAGCGCCGACGTGCCCGATTACCCGATCGCATACGACGCCGGCAAGGCATTGAATGCGGCCGCGAAGGCGGCGGGCGATTTTGGCTACGGCGCGCAATGGGCCGGGCAAGGAGCGCCGCTCGCCCGCGCTCTCCCCGCGGCGGAGCTCATGCGTGCACTGGCTCAGGAATTAAGCGATGCGGGCTGGCGGCCGGACGCGGGCATGGCTTCAACGCCTTCGGGAACGCAGCGATAGCAAGCCGACGGGCAGAAGCAGGGCGGCCAATACCGGCTCGGGCACAGGTGTTGTCGTCGATGGCGTAAATGTAAACGAGCTCAGAATCAGTTCCTGCGTTTGCCCGTTGCTGCGCGTTTCCCTGGTACAGCCAGAGATTGATGTACGGCTTTTCGCTGCCCGCGGCCGGGATGTTTTTGCCGGTGTAGGTCCAGTTCTGGATCGCCGTGCCGGGCGGGCTGCTGTCGTAGTGACCGTAGATGCTCTGGAAGGTGATTGAGGATTTCTCCCAGTCGAAGAGATGCGTAGTGTAGTCGCCTTGCTGACTCAGATTGAACCGGCGGAGGTTGCCCGAAGTCGCAGTTGGCTGAACGGCGAACTGCGCGTCCTGATTGCCGGCCACGCCCCAGCGGGAAAGTTCGACGTCGATCTCCTGCGTATCGCTGGCATACGTGAACAGGCCGGCGACGACGTTCTTATCGAGATTCTCGGTGTTCGAGTTCAACTGAAAGGCATAGGTGCCGTAGCCGAGCGAGTTTTGGGCGGAGATCGACGCGCAGTACCACTGCGAACCCAGCTTGATGATTTTCAGGTGCAGCAGGCCGGCAGCATCGACATATAGGTTTGACGTGCTGTCGGAATAATTGTTCGGCCCCGGGCCGGCTCCGGCGGCGTCGCGAACGTCCCAGTTGTAGCCCGACCAGTTCAGAACGCGCGCCGGGCTCGGTGCTGCCGAAAGACCGATGATCGCTGCGGAAACGAGACTCGCGAAGCGAAGCAGTCGCATGTCGAACCTTTCAGACAAACGAGTTTCATCAGACCCTTAAACACCGACAGGCTGCACATCGCGAGACGCCGGCGTTGCGGTTTCCGGCGGGCGGAAATGCACGTTGCGCGCAGTCAGCCGCCGCAGGTGCCCGGCGAGGCGGTGTTCAAAGTCGCCGAAGTTGCGACTTTCCAGCGACGACCAGCCGACTTCCGCCAGCGCGATGCCACGCGGCCAGGTCATGTATTCGACTTGTCGAAAATTGTGTACGTACTCGGTCCACAAATTCGCCTGCACGCCGAGAATGTGCTTGGCCTGCACGTCGGTCAGCTCCGTTGGTACCGGCTCGTATTGATAGACGTCGGCCAACGTGAGCGCGGCAGGGCTGGGGATGGCGGTGGGCTCGCCTTCTTCGGCTTGCCGGTAATCGAGATACAGGTGCATGTGCGGCGTCATCACCACGTCATGCCCGGCCTGCGCGGCCGCGATGCCGCCGTCGGTGCCGCGCCAACTCATCACCGTTGCGTTCGGGGCAAGACCGCCTTCGAGGATTTCGTCCCATCCGATCAGCCGCTTGCCGTGGCTGGTCAGGAATCGCTCAATGCGCCGCATAAAATAGCTCTGCAGGCCGTGCTCGTCGCCGAGGCGTTCCTGCTGGATGCGCGCCTGACATTTCGGGCAGGTCTTCCATCGGTCCTTCGGACATTCATCGCCGCCGACGTGAATGAACGGGCCGGGGAAAAGCGCGACGACTTCTTCGAGCACCCGCTCCAGTAGCTCAAACACCGCGTCGTTGCCCGCGCAGAAGACGTCTTTGAATACGCCCATTTGCGTGGCTGGCTTAAAGGGGCCGTCGGTGCAGGCGAGTTCTGGAAACGCCGTCAGGGCCGCGAGCGCATGGCCGGGCATTTCGATTTCGGGGACGACGGTGATATGCCGCTCGGCCGCGTAAGCGACGATCTCGCGGACGTCATCCTGCGTGTAGTAGCCGCCGTATCGGCCCGGGGCCGGCGTTTGCAGCGGCTGGCGCGAGGGCGTGAGCACGCCGTCGCCGCCATCGCGATAGGCGCCTTTTTTCGTCAGGCTCGGGTGCCGTTCGATAGCAATCCGCCAGCCCTGGTCTTCGGTCAGGTGCCAATGGAAAATGTTGAGCTTGTGCATCGCCATTGCGTCAAGATGGCGAAGGATTTCTTCCTTGGAAAACAGGTGCCGGCAGACATCGAGCATCAGGCCACGCCATTTGAATCGCGGCCGGTCGATGATTTTCAGGCAGGGCATTAGCAGCGATCCGCTCACTGCCTTGGCCGGCGTGGCGAAGGCGCCGGGCGGCAGTAATTGGGTGAGCGTCTGAATGGCTCGATATGCGCCTACACGGGTGGCCGTGGTGATGCGGATCGATGTGGGCGCAATGGCCAGTTCATACGATTCGTCATTGCCGTCCGGCTCGCGCACGGCGAAACGGATCACCGGCCCCGTGCCGACCTCGGCCATGGGAACTGCCGCGCCACGCCAGATCGACAGCAGCTTCGCGAATCGCTCGGCCTCGGCGTGCAGCGGTTCGTCGGCCGCGATGCGCAGGCCGTTACCGCGGAGGTCGAAACGGCCCGGCCGCCGTTGAACGGAGACGGGGGTCGGAATCAGGGCAAGGTCTAAAACTTCTTCCATAAAGTTCTGCAATGAATGGACTCACGAGGGCGATCGCTACGATTACGAGCCAACCGGTGACTCAGGGGGCGCCGGTCGTGCCTTCGAGAAGATTACGGATGTTCGGATAGCAGTGAATCAGCACGCCTTGAAAGCCGGGACGGTCTTTTAATGCGTCGATAATCGCAGCCTTGTGCTTGAGCAGCGCCGCCGGCGGTTGGCCGTTGAAGGTGATCTGCGGGGTTTCTTCCAGTGGAACAGTTTCGATCGCGGGGCAGATGCGCTTGCCGATTTTCTCAGCATAGTTCAGTTCGTTGGTCACTTGTTCGACCGTGGAATTCGTTCCGGTGGCGATGCGGCGATATGACATGATGCCGACATAATCGCAGACATCGAGCGTGTGCTGGTCCAGGCTTTTGGTGACGCCGTTAAAAGTGACGACGCAGGAATTACCCGGCTCATTGGCGACGTCGTACCACATCGGAATATCGACCGAGAGCAGCATGGACGGATCGGCGGCGGCCAGCGTCTTTTTGGTGTCGGCCAGGCACTGCAGGTATTCGATCATGACGTCGGTGCGCTCTGGCGTTTTCCAGGATGGGCTGACATAGGGCTCAATATCCCAGTGAAGCCCAACAAACTTCGCGCCGGCCGGGCGTTTCTGATTGAACGCGAGTAGGGCGGCGACACCTTTAGCGGTTACCTGCCACTCGCTTTTGCGACCCATGGTTGGTGAGCCGTCCAAGGCTTCCACGGCGATGCCATTCGCGGCGGCTTTGTCTAGTAATTGGGCAAGCCGGGGCTGAAGGTCGAGGACTGGCGAACCAGTGGCCATAGAGCCTTTGGCCCACGGGAGTTGCAGCAGTATCCGGTTGAAACCGCTCTTCTTCAGGAATGCGATCATCCGATCCTGCTCGGCCAGATTCTCGATATAGACCGGCTCCCACACCCAAACGCCCTGCACCGAACCTTGGGGCGGCAAACGCTTTGCGTCATCCGCATGAGTGGCCTGCGCCGTCCCCAGAAGAGAAATCACAGCCAGCGCGGCACGTGTTTTGAATGGGCTCATGGACAAATTAAACACCACCCGAAACCCCTTTGCAACATTTATTCATTAATTGAACGTTTTTATGTTGCAAGGGCGAAATCGGAGGCTTATCTTTGGAGTCCATGATGAACGCGAATCGACACAATCGCCGCCCGCACCATGGATTTACCCTCGTCGAACTCCTGGTCGTGATCGGGATTATCGCGCTGCTAATCAGCATCTTGCTGCCGTCTCTCAACCGCGCCCGGGCGATGGCGGCTTCGCTGAAGTGCAGCAGCAATCTGCGGCAGATCGGCGTCGCATTTGCGATGTACGCGAATGACACCAGGGGCTTCGGCTTCAATTTCCGCTGCGTTTCAGGCAGCGTTCCGGTGACGGTCGAGCGCTGGACCATGGGCCTGATCAAGCAGTGCCATTATTTCCCGCCTCTCAGCGAGAAGAACGAGAACACGGTATTTCACTGTCCGGGCAATCCGCTTTCGCTGAAGGAATACGGCAATACCACTGCCGGGCCGTACGAATATGGCGGCGACTACGCGTTCAATAATGACCTCAATGCCTACGGCAACTACAACGCCAACACCAATACCTTCAATTACGGCGACTCGATTCCGAAAAACGCCTACTACGGCGCTCGGAAAATTACGAAGGTGAAGCAGTCGAGCAACTATGTCCTGCTGTGGGACTCGTACCAGCCGATGATTAACAGCTCGATTCCTTACGTTTTCGACAATTCCACCTTCAAAGACGGCACGGGCACGGCCGCCGATCCGACGCGGCTTCCCGATCCCAAGCGGCACCGCGGCGTCGGCAATCTGCTGTTTCTGGATGGCCACGTCGCCGGCTATCGCAACGACGATATCACCTACCGCATGGTCCGTTGGGACGGCGGCGATACCAAGATCACCGCAGTACCGTAAAAATTATTAATCCAACCGCGCCTCATTTCTGCTTCGATTTCACAGTGACGGGAGAACTCCAATGCATCGCGTTCAGCAACTAGCCATCGCCGGGATTCTGGCGGGCACGCTCGCTTCGGCCGCATCAGCCGCGACCATCTCGATTGACAACTTTGAGTCGTACGACCCTACGGTGCTCCCGTATATCAACGGCATCGCCACGGCTTTCAACTCCACGCCGTGGCTGCGCCTTGGTGGGGCGGTGCAGGACAACATGTATGCGTCGTCGGTTGCCGTCGACGGGGCGGCCGCCGTGCTGGCCGGCACGCACAGCGGGCTGGTTTCGGCAATCAACCTGAACACCACCGGCGCTCAGGCGATTTACATGCGGAATTACAGCAGCCCGCTGGTGGATTTCAGCGGCACCAACACGGTCAGCGTGCTGGCCGCCAGTAATTCGCTGCTGCCGACAAATGTTCAGTTGCTGTTCTTCGACGCCCCGATTGGTGACGTGACCAACACGTCCTACATCACGTCGGTGCCGCTCGTGCTGCTGCCGGGCGCGGCGCAGACGCTGACGTTTGGCCTGAACTCCACGCTCATGGAACTGAGTGATCCGGGCAGCGACAGCACCGCGTTCGCGACGGCCCTCACGCACGTCTCGGCGATCGGCTTCCGCTTCTCTTCGGCGACCGGTGCGAATGGTGCAGAGAACGTCTACCTCGATAACTTCGTTGCGACGCTGACGCCGGTTCCCGAACCGGCTTCGCTCGCGACGCTGGCGGTGGGTGGTGCGATGCTCGGCATGCGTCGTCGTAAGGCCTGATCGAACGAACAAATGTGGACGACGCTCCGGCGTCGTTCTAGCCAATGCCCCGGGGACGCGTGTTAATGCACGTGTCCTCGGGGCATTGGCGTTGCATCGTCGGGGTTAACACCGATTCACCGATCCGCAATGATTCGTGTCCGCAGCGGCTTTTTGTAGGGGCGA
>JAQGHK010000635.1 GCA_028288875.1 Phycisphaerales bacterium
TGCCGGGACAGCGACCGCACCGGCTGCACCGCCTGAACGACTTCATCAAACGGCATGTCCTGATGGGCGAAAGCGTCGATCGTAAATGCACGGGCTCGCGCGATCAGTTCGCGGAAGCTTGGCGTGCCGGAGAGATTGACGCGCAGTGCGATCGTATTGACGAAGAAGCCGATCTGATCACCCAGTTCGCGCTCCGACCGCCCCGCCACAGGGCTGCCGATGACCACGTCCGCACCGCATCCTTCCTTCGATAACAGCGCGGCCAGGCCGGCTTGCAGCACCATGAACAGGCTTGCGCCCGCGCTGCGTCCGAGGGCCAAGAGCTGCGCGTGCAGATCAGGAGCAATTCGAACCGGTGCGTTTGCACCGCGATAGCGCGCAACGTCCGGTCGAGGGAAGTCCGGCTCGATGGTGCTTTGAAGCGGCGCTCCCGCCAACGCTGATTGCCAAAATCGCAGTTGCTGATTGGCCACGCTGGAGCGGTCTTTCGCGTCGCCCAGCAAATCGCGTTGCCAGAGGGTGTAGTCGGCGTATTGGATGGCGAGTTCAGCAAGTGCCGGCGGCCTGCCGTGGCAACGGGCGGCATAGGCCTGCGACAGGTCTGCCCAGAACGGCCGCAGAGACCAGCCATCACCTGCAATGTGATGCAGAACGATCAGCAATACATGATGGCGCGGCGATAGCCGAAGCAGGCGCGACCGCAACGGCTGCTCGGAGGAAAGATCGATCGCCACGTTCGCATGTTCGGTGAGCGTGGCCGCCAGGTTCGCTTCGTCACAGTGTTCAATCGCCAGCCGCGGCCCGGCGACCTCGGGCGACAGAATGTGCTGGTACGGCACGCCCGCGGCATCGGGAAAGATCGTCCGCAGACTTTCGTGCCGCGCGACGACGTCCCGCAGGGCCGCCTCCAGTGCGGCCGCGTGGACCTCGCCCTCCAGCCGGTGGGCGAGGACGATGTTGTACGTCGCGCTCGGCCCGTTCAGTTGCTGCAGAAACCAGAGTCGCCGCTGCGTTGAAGACAACGGCAATCGATCCGGGCGGTCCCGTCGAACCAGTGTTGGGCGAGGCCGACTGGCGCCCGTCAAATGCGGGGCCAGCCGAGCGACCGACGGGTGTTCGAACAGCGTCCGCACCGCCAGGTCGACGTTCAGCACATCCCGCACCCGCGCTGCAAACTGAATGGCCAGAAGCGAATGGCCGCCGATTTCAAAGAAGTCGTCCTCGCGATCGACAGATGCCAGCCCCAGCGTTTCTGCCATTAATTCGCAAAGGCGCGATTCCGTCGGCGTAGCACCAGCCTTTACGCCCGTCGCTTGCCGCTGAGGATCGGGTAGCGCGCGGACATCCAGCTTTCCGGTCGGACTCAGTGGCAACGCGCTTAGCCCGACCCAAGCCGCCGGCAACATATATTCCGGCAGTCGTTCAGCAATGAATCGCCGGACTTCCACTGAATCGACCGATGCCGGGACGATGTACGCCACCAATCGATGCCCCGCCGGTCCGTCGTCGCGGGGCATCACCGCGCAGCCGGTCACAGCCGGATGGGCATTGATCGCGGCTTCGATCTCGCCAGGTTCAATGCGGAAGCCCCGGATCTTCACCTGCCGGTCCACCCGGCCGACGAAATGCAGCCGGCCTTCGGAATCCCACCGGGCCAAGTCACCGGTGCGATACATGAGTCCACCCGGATGCTCGGCAAACGGGTCGGCGATGAAGCGATCGGCAGTCAGCTCGGGGCGATTCAGGTAGCCGATCGCCAGCCCGGCACCGGCCACGTACAACTCGCCCGTGATGCCGACGGGCATCGGCCGATGCGCGCTATCCAGCACATAAGCCCGCGAATGCGCGATCGGCCGACCGATCGGTACGGCGAGTGACGCGTCCACGTCGGCGGGCACGTCGTAGATCGTGCTGAACGTGGTGTTCTCGGTCGGGCCGTAGGCATTGGTTAGACGGCAGTGGGGGTAAGCCGCTTTCAGCCGTTTGGCGTGGGCCGGGGAGATGGCCTCGCCGCCGGTCAGTACGTGGCGCACCGTCGCGAAGGTTTGCAACGCCTGCTCGACGACTTGGTTGAACAATGCCGTCGTGAGAAACAGCGTATCAACGCCATGCCGGGCGATGGTTGCCTGAATATCCTGCGGCGTGACCGGCCCCGGTGGTAACAACGCCAGCGTGTGACCGTTGAGCAGTGCACCCCATATCTCGTAGGTTGCCGCGTCGAAACTGAGTGATGCCGCCTGCAGCACGCAGGACGATCGGTCTGAATGGATGACATCGGGATCACGAATGAGGCGCACGATGCCACGATGCGGCACGAGTACGCCTTTGGGTACGCCCGTCGATCCTGACGTGTAATTCACGTAGGCCGGATCGCCTGCCTTCAGGGCGACGTGTGGATTTCCCTGCGTGCGCGGCCGGCCAGCGTTCACATCCGCAATGACGACATGGTCGACGGAAGCTGCGAACAACGCTTGGTTTTCGGTTGTCGTAATTACGTGCTTCAGCCCCGTGTCCTGAAGGACGTGATTGAGCCGCGTCGGCTGAATATCGGCCGAGATCGGGACGTACGCCCCGCCGGCTTTCAGGCAGCCCACAACGGCGACGATCATCTCGAGCGATCTCGGCACGCAGACGCCCACCAATGCGCCCGGCCGAACCTCCGCCGCGATCAGTTGGTGGGCCACCTCGTTCGCAGAATCGTTCAGCTCTGCGTAAGTCAACGAACGATCGTTGATCACGACCGCGATGCGCTCGGGCGTCTTAGGAACCTGCTCCTCGAACAGCTCGGGCACGGTGATTGTCGGAAGTTCCCCTGAAGACCTGGCATTGAAACCTAGGACGGTTTGTCGCTCAGCCGGCGTGAGGAAATCGAGTTCGCCAATGGGCGAATCGAAAGAGGCCATGAGGGTGTCGCGCGTTGCCAGCACTTGGCTCGCGATCACCTTCAGGTCGTCGGAAGAATGGGCGCGCCAGTGCTCAGCCGGCGTCGATTCCAGGCGCAGCACGCGGCCGCCCGACATGATGCGGACTAGCAATTGCGCGCGGCCGTTCTGATCCGGGCGTTCCCTGTCACCGACATGCACGGCAATTGGCAGATCGTCGCCGGAGGTCGCGAGCTTGTATCGCAGCGGCAGATCTCGAGGGTAGACGCCGCGCGATTCGATCCGTGAGCAAATTATCGCCACTTCGCCCGCGATGTCCCGGCCTTTTTGGGCAGGTGGAACGGCAATGGTCAGGGGCAAGTCCGAGCGAATGAACTCCTCGGCACCGGCGGCGCGCTCATCCATGCCATCAGTCGAATAGCGAACGCTGATGGTCGTGTCCTCAGCGGATCGGGCGAGCCAGACGAGGACCGCTAGCCGGAGCATTTCGAGCCCCGCCGCCCCATCGGACCGCGTTTCCAGTTCAAACTGCGTCCGTGTCGCCGAAGCGGTTCCGGTGAATGGAGATGCCGTTTGAACCGCAGCCGTGATCGCCGTCGCGCAGAACGGCTCGTGTCGCCATGCCTCCCGGCACAGACGGGCCACTCGACAGGTTTCAGCGGCTTCAGGATTTGGAAGCCGCTCGCCGGCTTTTATGCCGAGCGCATGCAGCACATCTGGTGTGGCGAATGCCTCGCCCGCGAGTGTGGCGACACGGGAAATCCGCGCGTTGTTCGTTCCGGTTGCGATGACCAGCGCACCTGAATCGTCGGCGATCACCGTTCCGGGCAACTGGCCCGACGCCTGGCCCAAAATTTCGACGTCCGTCGGCACAAAAAATCCGTTGGCCAAATTGATTTTCGGCAAGCCGAAATCGTTGGTCACGATCGGGCCGAGCGTATGGGCGCGGATGACGCGGTCGATCCTTTCGGCGGAATCAGTCCATCGCACCACCCCGCCGTCCACATCTTTCTGGGCGGCCGCGAAGTACGTTCGGTTCGCAGCGGTCTGCGGCATCACCCGGGCGGTTCCTGCGACCAGCTCTCCCAGCAATTCGCCGAAGCTGGCCATGGCCGCCTCGTGGCAGCGAAGGTTCAGGTCGAACGCGGTGTCGCGCGGCAGAATGGGCACGGCCACTTGCTTCAGCAGACCACCGGCATCGGGCTTGGCCGCCATGACGTGCCACGTGACACCGTGGACGGTTTCGCCATTGAGAATCGCCCAGGACGTCGCGTGAACCCCCGCGTACCGGGGGAGTGGTCCGTCGTGATAGTTGATCGCCATCCGCGTCGGCCACGCTAGGACCTCGGCGCTCAGCAGCACCGGGTTGATTACGCTGAACAAAAAGTCGATCGCCGCACCGGCCATGGCCGCTTTTGCTTCGGTGCAGCTGTCAAAAACGGGAATGACATGCGCAGTGGCCCAGGCGAGGACCGCGGCCTGCTTCGACACCACGACAGTGATTCGCCCCCCTGCCGCAGCAATGAGTTCGCCGCACTCAATCGTCAGAGCGGCCTCGCCGGCCAGGCAGCAGTCGAAACTAGGCGGTTGATGCCCCAGAACGCCCCCGTTTGATTTCGCCTCTGCCGAGAAGCGCCTATCCGTCTCTATCGTTACTTTCCGGCAATAAGATGCAATGGAACTCTACCAATCTAAGCTGATTCTTGAGCCAGCTTGTCAGACATTGGCCGGTCGGGCGGTCCGTGCGCATGCAACCCCCAACCAGCGCCTGTATCGCCGTTATTACAGGACCACTTGCACAAGGACACCGTCGCCGGGAACATCGAGGCAGCCAAACGCCAAGCCGGCTGAGCAGAGGCCTGAGCCGCAGACGCGCGATCTAGGCGGCACGGCCGACCCGGTTGAGTTCCCGATGCATTTATCACCAAGCTCTCAGCCCAGCGAGGATGGATTCCCGCCCGACCGCCTCCGCCGGGTGGTTCACGCGCTGCGCGAGATGAGTGCCGAGCCCGACCCCGTCCTCGTCACGCAGGCGTTCCGCCGTAACACGCAAGGCCTGTTCCCATTCGACCGCGGCATCTCCCTCAGCCGTCGCGGACTGGAACGTCCCTTCTATCGCATTACTCGCACGGACGCCGGCTCAGACCAGTTGGACGTCTGGCGGTCGCCGGGCGTCGCCCCCGTTCTGGAAGGCGGCCTGCTCGGCGAATTGATCTGGGCGGG
This sequence comes from Phycisphaerales bacterium, assembly GCA_028288875.1. GTDB lineage: Bacteria > Planctomycetota > Phycisphaerae > Tepidisphaerales > Tepidisphaeraceae > RYN-431. The sequence goes on from JAQGHK010000635.1 coordinate 5,106, forward strand.
CGAGCCGCAACTCATTTTCAATCTGGAAGTTGCCGCGGATGACCCTGCCCGCGAACATCTCGCCGGCATGGGGTGTCTCGCGGCCATGCCGCATTTCGACGACGGCGAAGCACTCAACATGGTCGTCAATCTCTGGAACGATCCAATCGCGTTCGATCCTGATCGTTTCCCGGAGCTCGCGCTGATCAGCGGCTTATTCGGCCGGGCGATCAAGGGTCTGGTCGTCGCAAGGACGCTGCGAGAGACGCAGGACTCGCTGGCGACGCAGCACAAGATCATGACCGATCTCACGGACGTGGTGATCGAGCAGGCGACGCAATTGAAGCGCCACGCCGACGACCTCGAGCGCCGCGTGGCCGAACGGACAGCTGACCTCGACGCCGCCAACGCCGACGCCATCTTCATGCTGGCGCTGGCCAGTGAGCAGAAAGACCACGCGACCGGCGATCACATTCGACGCGTCGAATCGCTGACGGCCAGACTTGCCAGGCGTCTTGGGTTTAATGACGCTGCCGCCGCGGCAATGGGCCGTGCAGCGATTTTGC
>JAQGHK010000646.1 GCA_028288875.1 Phycisphaerales bacterium
ACTCTTGCGCCCTCCCCCAACGGCCTACCGGGCCGCCGCCCTTCGCTGCGCCGCCACGGCCCTATCAACTCGCATCCGGCCGTCGATTATAAAAAGAATAATTGCAATCGAGTGACGAATTGATCCATGCATCGTTTCACAAAGTGCCGCCTCCCCGCGCGGGCTGCAGCAACCGCCGCCGCTTCGTGTAGCCGGCGAGCATGCGCCCCGTTTCCCGCCCATCGATCTAACCGACGCACGAACGGCGCGCATGCTCGCCGGCTACGCCATGTGACGCGTTGCTTGAGTACACTGTCGGCATGACGCGATCTCGATTAACGGTACTGATCGGTTGCCTGCTCGCGGGCGTGGCGCAGGCCGGGCCGTTCGAGGCGCGGCAGGTGTACACGCTCACCTGGACCGCCGATCTGCCGGCCACCAGCCACGGCTACGGCGTGGTGCTCGGCCAGCGTGGCGCGCCGACGACGGCCCCTAAAGACTGGGTCGAGCCCAACATCGGTTCATCCGCTACCGGTTCATCCGCCGCCGGCCCGGCCACCAGTCCAGCCACCACCAACCCATCCAACACCAGCCCGTTCGCCACCACGCCGTTCGCCGTGGGCCCGTTCGCGATTGGCATCGACACCTTCGACCCGCCGACGACCAATCCCTTTAACGCGGATGGCAACCTCTACGATCGGCCGCCGCAGGAAATCTCGCTGCACCTTGCCGGGCGAGAGATCGCCAATCGCCGCACGCGGCACTCCCTCGGCACGCCCGCCACGCAGCCAACCACTCGCCCCGCGCTCGCCGCCATGACGCTGGTCCTCCAGTTCGTCACGGGCGGCGCGAACGTCACCGTCCGTAACGGCGACGAGTTCGTCTACAAAAATGTCTTCGTTCCCGGCCTCTCCGCTATCGACTTCGATCCGACCTTCGGCGGCGATGCGAAAATCAGCGACATCCACGCCGCCTGGCTCGGCGAGCCGCTGTCGCCCGCCGAGGCGCCGACGCACCTCGTCGCCCTCGATCGGGTGCTGATCGACAACGGCCACCGCGTCACGCGCCAGCCGACCACGTTTCCCGCGGACGTCGGCAACATCGGCCGGGTCGTCGCCACGTTTTCCCTCGCGCGCACGCCGGCCGGGCTGGATAAGTGGGACCGCTACGGCTCGGTTTACGTCATCGACGACGCCGGTCAGCGCTTCGAGCTGCTGCGGTTCATGACGCCGTACTCGCGCGAATGGACGTGGCAGCAGGACGTCACCGATCTGCTGCCGCTGCTGCAAGGCCACAAGACGCTGGAACTGAACTGCGAAACCTACGGCCCCGGCTGGCTGGCGACGGTGGCGTTCGATTTCTACCCCGATGCCCGATCATCGGGTCCGCTGTCGCCTGGCGCGCTATCACCAAGCACTCACTCACTGGGTTCACTCTCGTCCGGCCCGCTGCCGCCGAACAGCCAGATCCCCGGCACGCCGTTGGCTGATTCGGCCTCGCCCGATGCGGCATTGCCTGATCCGCCGCCACCCGCCCGCCCGACGCCGCGGCCGTTCCGCGTGACGAACGTGTGGGACACCACAGTCATCCTCGGCCAGGCCGATCGGCCGATTGATCGCCAATTGCCGCCGATGCCGCTATCGATCGATCCGTCGGCCACGCGCGTAGTGCTGCGCACGCTCGTCAGCGGCCACGGCTGGGCGGGCAACGCCGGCAATGCGGGCGAATTCCTCCCGCTGTGGCGCAAGGTGCACGTCGGCGATCGCACCTTTTTCAACAATCTCTGGACGACCGACAACGACCTCAACCCCTGCCGCCCGCAAGGCGGCACCTGGAAGTACGACCGCGCCGGCTGGGGCCCCGGCCGCCTCGTCGACCCCTGGACGATCGACCTCACCGCCGCCGTCCGAAACCCAACGACCAGCCCCGCGACCAACGGTCCCGCGGCCACCCACTCCGCCGGCCGGCCGACGTCGATGCTGTCCTACGAAATCCAACCGTACGCCAACCCCTCCCCCAACAAGGATTTCCCGGCCCAGCACCGCGTGAGTGCGCAGTTGATTGAATATCGCTGAAGCGGCCGTGCGCGTTGCATAATTCTTGTCGTGGCTGCCCGGCAATCGGGTAGAATATGTGGCGTATGGATCACACGGATGACATCAAAACCATTCTTCAGCAGGTCGATCCCTGGCCGGAGGAAGACCGGGTGGCGTTGGCATACCAGATCCTGCGCGACATGCGCAAGCACCCGAAGTTGCCGCCGCGGCTCACCGCCAGTCAGGCCCGCGGCCTCGCGGCTGCCAGCACGCCCGCGCCCGACGACGTCACCGTTGAAAACTGGCTCGACGAACGTCGCCGGCAGAAGTACGGCTGATGCGACTTCTGTTCGACACCAACATCGTTCTCGATCTGCTGCTCGACCGGGCCCCATTCGCCGAAGAGGCCGAGCAACTATGGGCCGCCGTCGATGACGGCCTGATCCGTGGCGCGATCGCCACGTTCAGCATTCCGACGATTCACTACATTGTCGCCAGGCATCATTCCCCTGCGCGCGCCAGCGACGCCGTCTGGGCGTGCATCACGTCCTTCGATCTCTGCGCCACGTATCGCGAGAACATCATCGCCGCCGCAAAGATGAACGGTCCGGACTTCGAAGACAGCCTGCAGATCACCACCGCCGTCACCGACTTCCTCGACGGCATCATCACGCGCGACCCAAAGGGCTTCCGCACCGCGCCGCTTCCGATCTATACGCCGACCGATGCGCTCCGCAAGATCGGCCGACACAAGTCATAGGCCGGGTGCCATGGCCGAAGTTCGTACGTGAATCGGTGATGCGGCCGCACTCGCCATGAATTGTGGTACAGTCCCCGCTCAATTGCGGGTGGATAGGCCGGGCCTATTCCGGGTTAATACCCCGAGAAAAGCAAGTTCGACTCTTGTGCCCGCTATTTTGCTTCCGTCCACCGCCAAGGCAGCAATGCATCCGGTCTGACCACCGCCCGCGCCCGCCGTTTATTCAGTTCGGTGTGGCCGACTATTATGGTGCGCGGCCACTCCTTGCCCTTGGATTGCAGATGAGTTCACATCAATAACCGCGCGAGCGCACGGGCAATAAATGGCATCCATCCGCGTTTAGTGGGTGGCCGGTCGGGTTGGCCGTGATGTCGATCAGATTTGCCGAATGTGTCGGAAACTATTGGCATGATGAACACTCATATAGTCTTGCTGGCAGCGGCGTTGGTGTGCG
>JAQGHK010000658.1 GCA_028288875.1 Phycisphaerales bacterium
TTCTTGAGGACGACGATTTCGCCCTCGTATAGCTTCTTAAAGCCCGCCTGCGTGGTGAATAGGTCTTGGCGACTCTTGTCCAGATCGCGCTGGTAAGACCCGGCGGCAATCCATCCACCGATCTTGTAGCCGAGCATCAGCAGGATCAGCCCCACGATGCCGGCGGCGAAGTAAAACAGGTATTGAGCAGCGACAGAATCAAAATGCGGCGTCATGAGAGCATTGTAGCCCTGCGTCCGGTAATGCAATGCAGCGCATTTGTCGCCTCGATTGCCCGTACCTCCCCGCCAATGTACGGTTGAGGCATGATCATCACCGCCCACGCGTACGCCCGCGCCGGCCTGGTCGGCAACCCGTCCGACGGGTATTTCGGCAAGACCATCTCGTTCGTGATTCGCCAGTTCTCGGCCCAGGTGAAGTTGTGGGAGAGCCCGTACTTCGAAATCGCCCCCACGCCCGAAGATTTTGCGAAATACGATAGCGTGGCCGACTTCCTCAAAGAGCAGAAGCTCTACGGCTACTACGGCGGCCAGCGCCTGATGAAAGCGGCCGTGAAGCGATTCCATGAATTTGCCCGCGAACAGAACTGGGCACTGCACGACAAGAACTTCACGCTGCAGTTCACGACCAACATCCCCCGCCTGGTCGGCCTGAGCGGCAGCAGCAGCATCATTGTCGCCACGATGCGGGCGCTCTCCGAGTTTTACGGCGTGACCATCCCCAAGCAGATGTTCCCCACCCTCGTCCTCTCGGCTGAGAAAGACGAATTGGGCATCACCGCCGGCCTGCAGGATCGCGTGATCCAGGTCTATGAAGGCATGGTCTACATGGACTTCGACCGCAAACTGATCGAAGGCCGTGGCTACGGCGAATACGAAGAGCTCAAACCCCATACGCCCCCGCCGCTATACGTGGCCTTCGACGCCGACCGCGCCGAAGTCAGCGACGTCACCCATCGCAACCTGCGTCAGCTTTTTGATAAGGGCGATCCCACCGTCGTCGGCGCCATGCAGAAGTACCGCGAACTGACCGATCGTGGCAAAAAAGCCATCCTGAGCGCCGACTGGGGCGAGTTGATGAAGGTCACGAATGAAAACTACGACCTCCGGCGCACAATCATGGAAGTGGCCCCCGAGAATCACCGCATGATCGAAACCGCCCGCGCCGTCGGCTGCAGCGCCAAGTTCGCCGGCAGCGGCGGCGCCATCGTCGGCGTCTTCCCCAGCGGCAAACACCTGCAAGACCTGATCGAAGCCATGGCGACGATCAATTGCACGGTCATTCGCCCCGACATCTTTGGCAACTGATGCGGCGGGTCGCGATCATTGGTTCGCCGGGATCGGGTAAGACCACGCTCGCCTGTGAATTGGGCCGGCAGTTAGGCCTGCCGGTCCATCACCTTGATCGGATGTACTGGCGACCCAACTGGGTGGCGACGCCTAGGCCGGAATTCGAAGCCGCACAGCAGGCGATCACGGCAACGGATCGCTGGATCCTCGACGGCAACTACGGCGGGACGATGCCGATCCGCCTGACTGCGGCCGACACGATCATCTTCGTCGATCTTCCGCCGTGGATTTGTGTCGGCCGGGTCCTGCGGCGTTCGTTCGGTGCTCGGACCCGTCCCGACATGGGAGAAGGATGCGTGGAGCGGGTGCTGCGCCGGGACTACGGCGAGTTCCTGCTTTACATTGCCGGCTTCCGACGTAATCGACGACCCGCTCTCATGGAGCAGATTCATTCTTACAGCGGCGAGAAAATGATTTATCACCTCGAATCCAAGTCGGCCGTCGCCGCTTTCCTGAAAGAGCACGCATGAGCATCACCAAATCCGTCATCCCCGCCGCCGGTTTCGGCACGCGTATGCTTCCCGCCGCCAAGGCGATTCCAAAAGAGATGCTGCCGGTGCTGGATAAGCCGACCGTGCAGTACGTCGTCGAAGAGGCCGCAGCCGCGGGCGCGGGCGACGTGCTGATGGTCGTCTCGCGCGACAAGAAAGCCGTCGAAGATCACTTCGATCGGCATCCGGAGCTCGAAGCGCGTTTGAAGGCCGGCGGGAAAGAGGCGCTGATCGCATCGCTGGTCGCCCTCGCCTCGCGCAGCAGAATCCACACGACGCGCCAAGCAGAACAGCGCGGCCTCGGTGACGCCGTTTATCAAGCGAAGCAGCATGTAGGGGAAAATGCCTTCCTCTGTCTCCTCGGCGATACGATTTTTTCCGGCACACCGACGCCGGCCGAACAATTGATCGCTGCGCACGCGAAGTTCGGCACCAGCATCATCGGTTTGGAAGAAGTGGCGGAAGACAAAGTTGAGCGCTACGGCATCGTCGGCGGCACCATGTTGGACGCCGGGACAATCCGCATCGACACGCTGGTGGAAAAGCCGAAGCGTGAGAACGCGCCAAGCCGCCTCGCCATCGCCGCGCGGTACGTGCTGACGCCGGACATCTTTGCCTGCATCGAGCGCACACCGCCCGGAAAAGGTGGGGAAATTCAGCTCACCGACGCGATTAAGCTGCAACTGCAGAGCGGCCCGATCCACGGCGTCGTGCTCAAAGCAAAACGCCACGACATCGGTAACCCGATCGACTGGTTGAAGACGAATCTGATCTACGCAAAGCGCGACGAAGCGACATGGAAGCAGAT
>JAQGHK010000672.1 GCA_028288875.1 Phycisphaerales bacterium
ACGTGTCTACGCCGATGCCATTGAGCGTAATGCCGCGGCAGTTCTTCAGACCGATCTAGAAATGCTCCCACTGTCCCAGCAGATTCCATTGCAGGTGGCCATTCAGGCGGCCCATGGGGTTGGGGAAGCGGTGTTTCTCTTCCAGCGTGAGTTTCCCGCCGGCGAGTGTGCCGAGCATCGCCCGGCCGCTTTCCGCACCAAAATCAAAAGCAAGGTATTTTCCGTCCGCCATAACCAACCCTCCGCGACACTGGAATGTATCGGGGCATCGACCAAGTTGCGAGGTAAAGCTACAGTGACACGATGCCACGCCTGCGCGTGAAATACTGCGGCATTATGTCCGTCACCGACGCTTTAGCCGCCGCCGATGCCGGGGCCGACGCCGTCGGGATGATCCTGCACGCCAACGCCCGCCGGCAGATTGATGTCACCACCGCTGCCGCGATCGTCGTCGTTCTGCCGCCGTACGTGACGCCGGTCGGACTGTTCGTTGATGCTCCCGCGGCCACCGTTTTGTCGATCGCAAGTTCGGTCGGGATCAACATGGTGCAGTTCCATGGGAATGAGAAGCCCAAAGATGTGGGCGAGATCAAAACGCTTCGCGTCATCAAAGCCCTCAAAGTCGATGCCAGGATCGAAGAAACGCTCGGCGAATGGCGCGAGGCGTACGCCGCAGGGACAATCTCCAACCTGATCGGCCTGCTCCTCGATGGAGCGAGCGGCGGCGGCACGGGCGAAGCCAACGACTTCGGCCGCATCCACGACCTGCAACGGCGCGGTCTGCTCACCGGCCTGCCGCCCATCATCATCGCCGGCGGCCTGACGCCGGAGAATATCGCCAGCGTCGTCCAACTGCTTCGCCCGTTCGCGGTCGATACCAGCAGCGGCATCGAAGCGGAGTACGGGAAGAAATCGCCGCAGAAGATGAACGCATTCTTCGACGCCGCCCGCTCGGCCTAAAAAGGCCGTGCCTTACTGCGTCGGCTGACCTTCACGCGTGTACGCGTGCGGAATTATCAGGATCACGCGTTCCCGCTGCTCGCTCGCGGCCTCGTTCATCAGGAAGGTTCCGCCGATGGTCAGCGGCGAATGTGCTTCGACCGACGGCGCGATCACCAGCATTCGATCCAAAGCCAAATCCGCCTGCACAGTGACGTCGTAATTCGATTCATCGACGACCGTCTTCAACTCACGATCCTGCCGGCCGGCCACGAGCGCGTACTGCATTTTACGTTCCCGCGCCCGCACGCCGGGGGTTAGCGCGATCCGCAGCAAGTCCGGATTCCGCGGCGTAGTTTCGAACGAGAAATACAGAAAATTATCGCACCGCTCCCACGACCGCCCGACCAATTCGTCATCGCGGTTGCGGTAAAATACGGTCTGTTCCGGCACGTCAACCCGGATCGGGATTTCTACCTGCTTGCCGGAGATGCCGATGTACGACGTGTGCTTGCCGCCGCGGTCTTCGATCATTTTTCGAACCGTTTCCAGGTCCGAGATTGGAATCTCGCCCGTGCGCACGCCGTTCTTCAGCAGCTGTTCACCTTCCGGGCCGGCCGGCTCGTCGACGCGCTTCCAGAACGCTTCGTTGCGCGACACGCTGTCGCGCGGGAGGAGAATCTCCCACAGCTCGACCGTGAACCCCATCGGCACGGCCCGCCGGGCGTCGCGTGGCGCATTGGGGAACGCTTCCGTTACTGGATCGGCCGGGCGGGAGGCGGGCACGTAGGGCACAAGTCGCTCGCCCTGCGGCGTGGGAGCGGGCGCCGTAGTCGGCGCCTTAGGCGCGGCACAACCCGCCACGGCGATGGCCGCACCCCAGGCTGCGATGATGAATCCGCGATGGCTCATAGACTTTCGATAAACGAAATCACGCGCGACACGCCTTCGTCCCACAACGCTTCGCTGATATTCACCGGCGGCGCCAGGCGAATCACTCGCTTGCTGGTGAGGTTGATCACCAACCCAGCGTCCAGCGAACGATCGGCGAACGCCTGCGGATCCTGCTTCAGTTCAATACCAATGAAAAGGCCATGCCCGCGCACGTCGGCGATGCGGTCGCCAAGCTTCGTGCGAATCTTCGCCATCGCGCTCTCGCCGATTTTGGCCGCGTGCTCGACGAGGTTTTCCTTTTCGATCACATCAAAAATCGTGCGGGCGACGCTCATGCAGATCGGGTTGCCGCCGAGTGTGCAGCCGTGCTTGCCGGGCACCAGCAGCTTGGCCAGTTCCGGCTTGGCGTACATGACACCGACGGGCAGGCCGCCGCCGACGGCTTTGCCGAGGGTCATGATGTCCGGCGTCACGTCGCCCCACTGATGCGCGAACCACCGCCCAGTCCGGCCGCAGCCGGTCCAGACTTCGTCGAAGATCAGCGTGAGATGGTGCTCGTCACACAGCTTGCGGACCTGCCGGATGTACTCGCCGGGATACTGGTTGACGCCGCCTTCACCTTGGAAGGGTTCGAGCATCACGACGGCGGTTTCGTCATCGATCGCGTCGCGAAATGCTTCAATATCGCCCGGCTCAATATTCATGAACCCCGGCACCGGCGGGCCGAAGCCTTCCTTGACGGCGTTATTACCCGTCGCGGCGATCATCGCCAGCGACCGCCCGTGGAAGCTTTTGACCAGCGAGATCGTCTTCCACCGCTTGCCGCCGTTGGCCAAGCCTTTGAGGCGGCCGAGCTTTACCGCCGCTTCGTTCGCTTCCAGCCCGCTGTGGCAGAAGAACGCCCGTCCATCAAAGGCGTGGGCCTGCAGCTTCTCGGCGAATTCAATCTGCGGCGTCGTGTAGAGCGCGTTGCCGACGTGCCACAATTTGCCCGCCTGCTCCGTCGCGGCCGCGATGAGCGCAGGATGGCAATGCCCCAGCACACACCCGCCGAAGCCGGCGAACAGGTCGAGGTATTTCTTCCCGTCGGAATCCCAGACGTGACTGCCCTCACCGCGGACCATCACCACCGGCGAACGCCCGTAGTTCTGGATAAGTGAAGCCTGCCCGCGTTTAAGCCAATC
>JAQGHK010000676.1 GCA_028288875.1 Phycisphaerales bacterium
ACCGACTGAGGGGCGAAACCCAGTCGGTGATTGCAACAACCTCAGGGCAGTTCGTGTTGCTGACAACACCACCGCTAATTGTTGCAGCCGTGAAGGTAGTCCCATTGCTGCTCATAAACCGAGCACTGGTAAGCGAGCTGCCGGGGATATAACCCTTTGACTCGCTGACATACATCGCAAGTGCTTGGCCGATCGTCCGCAGGTTTGCCGAACACTTGATGGTGGCCGCAGAGCGACGTGCCGAACCAAGCGTGGGAAGAAGAATCGAGATCAGCAACGCGATGATCCCGATGACGACAAGCAGTTCGACGAGCGTGAAACCGACGGCACGTCGGACAACCGGTAGTGTGGAACGAACGGGCATGGAAATACTCCTGAAAGATTTACTCGACTATTCAAAACACTTCCCGGCGGACACTGCCGGCAACAACAATGGTCATTTACCTTTTTTCAGAGGCGGTGGTGTCCGCCCCGGCATCGCTGATGGATTCAACTGGACAACCAAACGTCCGCAGTCCGGACAGTAAGTGGCCTCGTGAATCCCAGCGTATTCCTTTACAAACACGAAAGTCGGCTCCGACTTAATTCCGCCATCCTTGGTCCAAAAGCAGGCTTCGGCCGGATAGCCAGTCTTTGTTCCTGCGGGCGTTACAAGCGGAAGCGGCTGAAGATCTCTGATCGAAACGTTGAAAGTCTTGCCCGTTTGGCTATCGATAAAAACCCGCGTGTTAGTCGCCGCAGCGGCAGGGTCCTCACCGAACGCCGACATCAGGTTCCAGACCAAGAACCCAACGGCAATAACCGCCAAGCCCAGCCCGGCCAATCGACCTGCCGGAGTTCGCAGCCATGCTTGAATTTTTTCAACCATTAACTCAAGGCCTTTCGCCTAACATTCCGTCCCCTGAACTGTCCCACTGCACAACCACTGCGCGTAGATGCCCGAAAAGGCATTTCAGTCCGAACACATGGCAGTGATCAGCGTTGTGACGTCACCTGCGGGCGGCACGGCACTCATCCGCAATATGTGTACCAGCATCGAACTGACTTCTAATCTTTCAACTTATCTGGCCCGAATTGTCTTTTTACCCTGTAATCTGTTCAGATTTGGTGAAGCGTTTCACCCAGTGTGACTGAACGCTTGCATCGTCATTAAGCAGCTTAACAATTCAAACGTCCTTCTGCCTCAAAATTCACCTTTAGTTACAGCCGCATGACAACGCATCGTGTGACCGTTATTGGCGGAGGAGTAGGAGGGCTGGCGGCGGCCATCCGGCTTTGCGCGGGCGGCACTGCGGTGCGTGTTTTGGAAGCGGGGCCGCGCCTCGGCGGGAAGCTGAATCGGTGGACCGCGACAGTTACCGATCGGAGTCGGCCGTTTCAGTTTGATATGGGTCCGAGCTTGCTGACGCTGCCGCTCGTCCTTGCGGACCTGTTTGCCGCGGCCGGTCGCGATATTCGCAAAGCTTTACCCATTCATCGATTACACCCGATCTCCCGCTTCGTGTGGGGCGATGGCCAAGCCTTCCAACTGACGAGTGATCGTGCGGAACTGCAGAGGCAAATTGGAGCTCTCGCGCCGGACGATCTTGGAGGCTTTGAGCGGTTTCTCACCTTCGGCCGGAAAGTCTGGGATCTCTCCGGCGACCTATTTCTCAGCCAGTCGCCGGAGCAGGCTCTTCGGGGGGACGGGACGTTTTCGCCGGGGCGGGCGCTGGCGATGTTGACCGTGCCGCTGCGGATCGGGATGTTTCAAAAATACGCGGTATTGGTCGATAAATATATTCAAAATCAGCGGTTGCGCGAGGTGCTGTATCAGTATGCCACCTACAGCGGGGCTAGCCCCTTTTTAGCGCCGGCGACCTTGGCGGTGATTCCCCACGTGGAACTGGAAATGGGTGGCTGGTACGTGTCGGGTGGGATGTACACCATCGCCGAGCAGTTGGAAAAACTTGCCCGGGAATTGGGCGTTGAAATTCGGCTGAACACGCCGGTCGCGCGGATTCTGACCGAAGGGCACGGCAAAGCTAAAAAAGCCGGCACGAAAAGAGTCCGCGGCGTGGCGTTGGCAGACGGATCGATCGTCGAGGCCGACGCGGTCATCTGCAACGCCGACGTGATGTACGCCTATCGCGAGCTGATCGCCCCGGAGGACCGCCCGAGCTGGTCGAACGCGAAGCTGGCCAAGGTTGAGCCCGGCGGCAGCGGCATGGTGCTGCTGCTGGGCGTTGACGGCACCTATCCGCAGTTGGCCCACCACACCAAGTTCATGCCGGACGATTACACCTCGGACCTGCGGGCCATGTTCGAGACGCGGACGATTCCCGACGACCCGTGCATCTATGTTTGTGCCAGCACGCGGACCGATCCGACGCAGGCGCCGCCGGGGTGCGAGAACCTGTTCGTGCTCTGCTCTGCGCCGCCGCTGGACGGGACGATCGATTGGGCGATCGAAGGGCCGAAGTATCGGGACAAGATCATCGCCACGCTGGAGCACAAGTTCGGGCTCACGGATCTGTCGAAACGCATCCTCGTCGAGCGGCGGATCACGCCGGCGGATCTGAAATCGATGTATAACGCCAACGCCGGCAGCATTTACGGCATCAGCAGCAACGGCGTGAAGCAGGCGTTCCTTCGGCCACCCAATCGGGATCGCGACATAAAGGGCCTGTTCTTCGCCGGCGGCGCGACGCATCCGGGCGGTGGGCTGCCGCTGGTGGCGCTGTCGGGCAAGATCGCGGCGGAATTGGCAACGGAATATTTGAACGGGCTGTAATCGCGGCGAACGCCGTTCTACGATCCCGTCATGCCCGAAGGCCCGACACTGCATCGTCTCGCCCGCGAACACACTGAACTGCTCGGCGGCCAGAAGCTCAAAGTTACGTCCCCGCAAGGCCGCTTCGCCGACGCGGCCTTGCAGTTGGACGGGCGGAAGCTCAACAAGGTTGAAGCATGGGGCAAGCATATCTTTTACGACTTCGCCGGCGGGCGCGTCCTGCACATCCACCTCGGCCTGTACGGGAAATACCGCCAGCATGATCACGCTGCAAAGGAAGAGCCGCCCGAGCCGCGCGGCGCGGTGCGCGTTCGCCTCTCGGGTAAAACGCACACGCTCGATCTCAATGGCCCGAATCGGTGCGAAGTGATCGACGCGACCGCTCGCGATGAAGTGATCGACCGCCTCGGCCCCGATCCGCTCCGCAAGGATGCCGACCCGGAAAAGGCGTGGAAGAAGATCGCTGCCAGCGGGCAATCCATCGGTCAGCTGCTAATGGACCAAACGGTGGCGGCCGGCGTTGGAAATATTTATCGCGCTGAACTCCTCTGGCGCATCAAGCTGCATCCGCGCATGCTGGGAAAGGCGGTGACGAAGAAGCAATTTCAGGCGATGTGGAAAGACACCGTCAAGCTAATGGAACTGGCCTTGAAGGAAGGGCGGATCATCACGACGGATCCAAAGCAATTCAAAAAGCCGGCATCCAAACTGGCAACGGCCGAACGATTCAATATTTACAAGCACGACAAGTGTCCGCGCTGCGGCCACAAGATTGAGACGTATGCACTGGCGGGGCGCAAAGTGTATGCGTGCGCCGGGTGCCAAGTCGTGCAGGCGGCAAAAACCGAATGACGATTCGGATTTCTGGTTTCAGATTTCGGATTTTGCTCGTAAAGTCGTTCCAACCACCCGCAGTTTGGAAGCTCATCTATGGACGTGTATTGGTCCACCGTTTATCCGCCGGAAGTTTACGCCGACTACAACATGCTGTACCGCGCGCCCGAGCCGCTGATCAGCGACATCGTCGGACAGCGCGGGAGCGAGAACCCGCATGATTTTTTCGCCTGCCCGGCGTGGCATCTGCACGCGAACAACATGTTCGTCGTCCGCGGCATTATTGAAGCGAACATAGCCATCAAACCGGACGGCTTTGCGCCGCTCGACGATAAGTCTCAGCTGTCGGCCCAATTGTTCAGCTACATGCACCCGACGCGCAAGGGCTTCCGCACGATATTGTTCGATCACCGCATGCTGTTCTTCGCCGAACAGCCGCTGGTCCTGGCGACGTACCCGGCCTATCTCCACCATTCAGAGGTGAATAGCCGCCTGCACTACATTCCGGCCGCCTACGACATTTCCCAATGGCTGCGGCCGATCCAAGGGACTTATGAAGTGCGGGAGGACGTCACCAGCGTGCGGCTGAAGCAGGATGACGCGTTGTATTACGTGAAGTTCGAGACGACCGAGAAGATTCGCCTCCGCCGGTTCCAGATGACGGCCGAACTGCACGCGATTGTGCATGGCTGCGTGCACTACAAGCTGTTCCGTCCGCGATCGTCGCTGGCGAAGGTGTATGAGGCCTTCACTCAGGCCAAGCAGGACAATCGGACGCTCAAGCTGATTAAAGAGAATCTGCTGGACTGATCTTGTAGCTGCGACGCCTGCGTCGCCTTTCTGTGTGAGCGTGCGGCTCGAAATGGCGACGCAGGCGCCGTAGCTACAAAAGAATCGGGCCGCCGTGATTGCTCACGGCGGCCCGTTTTGTTGTTAGAGGAAAGGACTGCTTACGAAGCGAGTTCCGCCAGGCGGCGGCGACGGAGCAGCATGCCGCCGCTGATCACCAGCACGGCCAGGCTGGCCGGCTCGGGGATGAAGCGGGTGAGGTCCGGGGCGAGCCGATACTTCGTGGCCTGCTCGTAGTCGTAGCCGTAGCCGAGCAGCGAGGCTTCGCCATCGAAGCGGCCTTCGAACTGGATGCTGGTCGCCAGCGTGCCGTCGCCGACAAACCCGCTCGGCACGGCCAAGGCCGGCATGCCGAGGATGTTGCCTTCGAAACGGCCGATCAGCGAGGCCGAGCCGCCGCCGTCCGGATCGGGCGAAACGGTGCCCGGGTCACGCAGTGCAGCGTTGTCCAGCGGGGCGA
>JAQGHK010000138.1 GCA_028288875.1 Phycisphaerales bacterium
AGGGTGGCCGGGCCGGTGAGAAGGTCGGTGTTCTGCGAACTAACCTGCGCCGGCAGGCCTGCCGCGCCGGTGCTCATTTTCCGGCCCCAAACGTCGGTGGCCGGGCCGCTTTGCTGAACGGGCGTCCATGGCGCGATCACCCGATCAATTCGGCCGACGTTGTTGTCCCACCAGGGAAACTCGGCCTTCAGGTCTTTCTTCGTGAACGGAGTTTCCTTCCGAAGGACCTCGTGACCGGACGCGTCGTAGCCGACCATGCGTGCGGTGTACGAACCGCCGGGGCAGTTCGGCAGCTTCAGCAGGCCGTGAACGTATGCCAGGTCGTCCAGATGCAGTTCTTGAGTCGCCAGTTCTTGGCCGGCCGAATCAACGACGGTCGCTGCGAAGCGATTGATCGTGCCGCGGGCGGCGTAGTTAATCAGGTCTCCATCGACACGGACGAAGTTGAACACCGGATTGAAGACCAGGTTCAACTCAGCCCGGTCGTCGGTGTCATGGATCGGCTGTGTGGTAGCGGAGCGATCGCCGAAGGTGCGGCGGGAAGACCAATCCAGCAGCGGTGTTCCGCCGTCGGCGGCAGTCACGTGAATGCGATAATACCCGTCGCCGATTTTGTCAGCTGCAGGGCCGGGACCGGCGGGGCCGTCGTTGGCGATGAAATCGCCTTGAGTGTTGATGCCGCTGTCGCTGGCAAACGACCAATGCAGCGGCTGCGAGGCGCCGCCGGCCGCGATCGTGGCACCGACGGTATCCTTCTTCAGATCGCCGACATCAGAAAAGTGCATGGCCGGCGCGGTCTTGGAAAGCACAAAACGGCAATGGGAGTCGGACGCACTGAAGCTGCCGGCACCGCCGAGGTTGTTCTGTTCCCAAGGCCGTTTGAAGTTTCGGACGATCAAGCCGCGTAACGTCTGGCCGTCGGCAAAAGGTTCGTTGCGGTAAATACTCTGCCGCGGGATGGCGACTTCGCATTCCCAGAATTTCCCATCGGGCGTGATGCGGTTGGCCGGCTTCCAGTGGCTCGTCCACCCCGGACGGCTGTTGCCGACGGTCGGCTCAAACATCACGTCGTACTTCGCACCGGCGGAATTACCGAGATACTGAAAGAAAACGATCTCGCCATCGGGGCTGCGTGTGTCGGCGTTCAGCCAGATCTCGTAGCTGTCATCAAAGACCGCTTTGACGTTGTCGCGATCGGTTTGGCGGACGGCCTGCATCACCTTCTCGCCCGGCCGCAGCGGCGAGCGCAGGGCGAGATAGATATTGTCGGCGTCCCACGACATGAACACCGTCGCCTGCCGCGTACTCAGAAGCCCTTCGGTGGTCTGGAGGGCCGCAACGCTGAGCGCGTCCTTCCATTCCGCATTATCGATCACGCCATCGATCTTGGGAGAGGCTTTCGCAAAAGGCACCGTGAACATCGGTGCGTGGTAGCCATCGTGCACCGATGCTGCGGAGGCGCTCGCCGCAGTTAATCCGAGGATGATTGCGGCGAATGTTTTGCGAGCAGCAAGTTGTTGCATAATGAGAATTCTGGAGGGCAGTTTCCTCGCGCGAAGCATGGGCGATGCGCCGTGAGGGCTACAGCAGCGTTGTTCGGGAACGATTCGCTGCGATCAGTACAGGTTGTTCACGTACGGCCAGAAATTGAGAAAGTCGAACAGGTTCCCGCCCTGATCTGCGCCGTTGTATAGACTGTCCGGCCAGCCGCCGCAGTTGTTGGTCATGAGCGTGCCGTTCAGATCGATCAGGTTCATCCCCATTCCAGGAGGCAGCACCGTGTTGGGACGTGCGATGAAGCGAACCGAACCGTCGTACCAGAGCACATTCACACCGTTATTTTTGTGGGTGCGCCCGATCTGTTCTTCGCCACCGCCGGCCTCGGTCCAGTGTTTGTCCTGGATGAAGCAGGCGGCGATCGCTTTCCATCGCATATTGTTGACGCTGAAGTTGTCGCCGTAGCCGGTGTGAGGAATGATCTGATTAGGCTTAAGCGATCGCCGCGTTACCGTGCCCTCGTTAGCGCTATACGGAATATTGTAGCTGTAGCCGGCAAAGCGACCGCTGTTGTAAGTATCGGAAAAGGTGGTGCTGCCATCGCCCGCGCCAGGGCAGGTAAGACTTTGGCGGGTCGGCAGGAAGGCCTCCTGGGGCATGTCGACGCCGGTGGGATGAAACTGCGTGCCGTAGAACCGCCAGTCGCCTAACAGCAATCCAAAACGCTGCAATTTGAAAGTCGTACCCGGATCGATCAACTCATTGCCGTTACGGCCGAAGCTGGGAGGGTAGTAGCCTTTATTCGCGTTCGAATACATCATGCATGACATGCCGAGCTGTCGCAGGTTGCTGCCACACTTTACCACCTTGGCCTGATCGCGGACCTTGTTCAGGGCCGGCAACAGGATGGAAATGAGCAGTGCGATAATGCCAATAACCACTAGAAGTTCCACCAGTGTGAAACCTGCGGCTGCTTTGCGTTTGCCGTTGCCAGACATGTAAACCTCCCTAAAAAATCTACTGAACCGCTCCGCCAAGAGCCTGTTTGAGAATCGTTTGGATGTCGGCCGATTGGGGGTCGTCCCACCACGGCCGGAAGAGAAGGATGTCGCCGTTTTTGACCGCGGCCGTCAGGGTTGAAACCGCTTCGGGCGATTTGAGATCGGGGCCGTCAACGACCTGCATCACGCTGAATGCCGTCGGATACGCGTCGCGCACGATCGACGGCGTGCCATTGTAGCCGAGGCGAAATTCCGAATACGGCGCGACACTCGCCCAGTACGCGGCCGTCTTGTGCTCGGGCATCAGCAGCGCGTTCGGGTGATGCTGGGCCAGCAGTTTGAAGCCCGCGGCCACCATGGCCGGATCGCCGGTGACGTGGCCATCGTTGGGGTCTTTGACGAAGTCGACATTGGAATCGACATAAAACAGCGTGCAGCCCCATCGCTTCTCGGCGTACTTCAGCTTCGCGTCGATCTCGGCGACTTGGTCTTTCACGTCCGCCTGCATCCAGCCGGGGCGGCCTTTATCCGCCTTGGTGACTTTGGTCGGGCGGATCGTCAGGCCCGTTCGCAGGCCGGCGTCGCTGAATTTCTTCATGAACGCATCGGCGATGGCTTCCATCTCCGGGGCGACTTTGCTGAGCATGCGCGGGTCGGCGATGTAGCTCGTGGCGTGGGGCATTTCCTGGCCTTCCAGGTCCCACACGATCACGCCCTGTGCGTCCATCTGTTTGCAGTGGGCCACGACCGAATCGGCGTATGCCATCATCTTGGTCTTAAAGATCACCCGGCCGGCCGGTGTGGTGACGTCCATTTCGGGGTCCAGCAGCCAGCCGCGTGGATTATTCTTGTACCCAGCAACGCTCGTGGACAGGAACGCCGAACCGATCGGCCGGCGGTCTTTCCAGACCAGTGTGGACGGGTGCTTCTTGGCGAAGGCAACACTGATGTCGCCGGTGAGCGACTTCGTAGGGGTTGTCGGATCGCCGAGACGGATGGAGACCGAGGCACGCCGCGTTGCGCGAGGAAGGATCGGTTCTTTTCCGAAACCAATGATCAAGCCATACGGCTTATCGCCCAGTGGCTGCAAGCCGATGCTCAGTGGGCCGGGGCCCGCGTCGTCACGGCAGAAGGCGAGTTTGCCGCCGGCCCATTCGGCCATGATCAGCGGAATCTCGTCAGGGTTGTCGTTGGAGATGAGGTATCGCTTTTCCCAATCGACGCCTTTGGGCGTCTGCGGAAACTGGAACTTCAGCGCGGTGAACGCGACATGCGTCAGGGGGCGCGTGGAGGAATTCGTCACCTCCACGTCCATCATTAGCCCGTCGGCGACAGGCCGATAAGTGATCCGAATTTTGCCCCAGTTGTAATCGTTTTCGACGGTGTGATGGGCGGCGTCAAAGTCCGGCCCGCGGCGATCGAATGCGCCGGCCGGGGCGTCGCCGCCAGCGACCTTCAAATCCGCCAGTTCCACCCGGCCGCCGGTGAGCAACTCATCGGACTGCCACGTCAGCGCCGATAGGCCGTCTTTATCAAATGCGGCATTGAGGCCCGCCGCGCGGGTGTTGGCGCCGAGGAGCACGAGCGCCCCTAACCCGGCGGCCAATCGCGATGCTGAGTCCCACGTCCGCATGCGTCTCTCTCCCTTGACGTCGTGGCCGTGGTTCGGCCGAACTAGGTCGTAACGTTCACGGCATTGCCTTCAACGATGGCCGCTACCCGCGTCACCGCGGGCGCGCGTTGTCCCTGGCGCAGCGTGTCAATGACACTCAGCGCGGTTTCCATAATGTGAGCCGTATCGAATCCGATGCGCGTCATCGGCAGCACCGGGGTCGACCACGGGAAGTTGCACTGGGCGACGATTTCCACGTCGTTCGGCACGTCCACGCCTGCGGCCACCAGGCCGGACGACGCGGGCTCGATCAACGTGTCATCAGCGATGAACAGCGCGTCCGGCCGCGACGGACCGGTGCCGCTCATCATCAGCAGTACGTTATTACGAACGGCGTCCGGATATTCGTGTGGCACGATCTGGTGCCATCGGTCGTACACGTCCAGGCCGCGGGCGACCATGGCGTGGCGCAGGTACTGCCCGCTTTCCTGGTCCTGCGGCACGGAGATGAGCGTGGCCACCCGACGCCGGCCGCGGGCGACCAGCAGGTCCAGCGCGCGGTCGATCATGCCGGTCATGTCCGGATAGACGATGGGGCAGCCGAGCGTTTCGACTTTCCGGCTCATCACCGCGACGCGGAAAATGCCCTGCTCGTCGAGCAGCGGCGTGTTCGTGAAGATGTCGCCGTCGACCAGGATCAGCCCGGCCATCTGATGCGACCGGACCAGGCCAAGCAGTTCGGTCGATCCGGGCGTGTCTTCACGGCCGGTGATGTCATCGAAAATGCGAACGCGCCGGTCGCCGGTGCGCTGAAGCCGCAGCGCGTAATGCTCAAGCAGATCGTGATACCGTGACCGGCCGACCCGCGGGCCGTCAGCGAAGACCACGCCATAGCTGTAGAGGTGAGGCGGATGGGGCGCTACGAAGGTGCCGTTGCGGCCGCGCGTGATAATGAAGCCGTCCCGCATCAGGCGATCGAGCGCTCGCTGAATCGTCACCCCGCTCACGCGAAACCGCTCCACTAACTGAAGCTGCGTCGGTAATCGGGCACCCGGCGAAAGCGTGCCGCCGGTGATTTCTTTCCGCAGAAACTCTGAAATGTAGAGCTGCTTGGCGAGGCCGGGAGAGGGTTGGTGTTCGGTTTCGATCATAGCGGAAGTTTAATACGACAACGTCCGAGGCCTATGCTTCGTCTCGGCCAAAAACAGCACCGAGGCACATCGCACGTCAAATCAACGCGAAAGCATGCCAAGCTGCTTTCTTACGTCGAAATATACTTGACTCGCAATATACGTCAATCAGAAAAAAGATTACTTTGCTGTAATGAATAAATAAAGTATTGTAATCGATGTGGTGCGGGATGACCCAAGGATTTAACCGGTGTATCGGGAGATTCCATGAAAAGTGCGTCGTTGGAAGCTAGCGGCCTGCGTGTGACGTTCGATGCTCAGGCGGAAGGATGCTTTTGCACACTTACGGATCTTCGGACCGGTCACACCTGGCCGCGGGTGCCTGCCTTGGTGCTCGAAGTTTACGATCGCACGCTCCAGCGAATTGAGCGGTTTGAGAAGGTGGAAGTTAAAACGCTGGAACGAGTCGACGACGCCATCCACTTAACTGTCGCGAATGAATATCGCGGTATTTCGGTAGGCGTGTGGGTGACCCTGACCGCCACCGGCGAACTGTCGTTCTGGTTATCGACGGCCGAGGCGTATGAGCACCGCCATGGGCTGTATCGCATCGCAGCCGTCGATCTGTTGCCTGGCCTGATGCGGGCCGGGCCCGACGGCGAATTGCTGCTGCCGATCAATACGGGGGTGCTCTGCAGTCCAGCAGATAAGCCCGCCCGTAGTGACCGGTTCCTTATCTATGGTGAGCAGCACCGCTGGGAGTTGCTGCCGACACTGCCCGTGGCTGCGGTGAATACGCCCGCGGGTGGGCTCGTCGCAATGGCCGCTGCCGGCGCGGCTGAAACCGAATGCCGGGTCAGCACCGACGGCCGAGGCAACGGCACGGTTGGCCTTTCGTTCTGGTTCCGCAATCTGGATATCGATCCTGTCGAGCAGAGCCCTCGGGAAATCCGCTTCGCCCTCGTGCCGCCGCGCCAGGATATCACCGGCTTTACGGCCGGCGTGCTGCGGCGGCATGTGACGCAGGAGCTGGGCAAGCCCACGCTCACCCAGCGTGCCAAAGAGTCGCCGGAAGTGGCGCACCTGCTCGGCGCGACGATCATGAAGCTCTTCTACGGCGTTCAGGCGCAAGGCATCATGCTCGGCGAGGGCGGCGGGGCGTCGGCGCAGCCGAAGTTCCTGCTGACCATGACCTTTGACGAGGCAAAGACAGGCCTTAAGGCATTTCACGACGCCGGCGTCGACAAGATTTACACACAGAACGTGGGCTGGAACTTCCGTGGGCATGATGGCGCGTATCCCACGCGCTTCCCCGTGGAGCGGCGCTCCGGCGGCGAGGCCGCATTCCGCGACCTGATCGCCTACGGCCACAACCTCGGCTACCAGATGACGGTCCATGACAACTATCTGGACGCCTACGAGTGCTCGGCCGACTTTGATCCGGACGTCATCATCCGCGATCCGTATGGCCAATTGCAGGTCCGCGGCTTCTGGGGTGGGGGCACGTCCTACGTGACTTGGCCGCTGGCGTTTGCGGACAAGCACATGGCTGCGGAGATGCGGCGGATTAAGGAGCTCGGCATTCGCGGGCCGTACTACCTCGATGGCATGGGATCGCCGCTGTACACCAACTATCACCCCAAGCATGGCGGCACGCGCACGGCCATGGCGCAGGGGATCGATCGTATTCTGACCACGGCGCGGGACCTGTATGCGTCATCAGCCACCGAAACGGGCTACCTCTATTGCTCGCTGACGCCGGACCTGGTGGCCAACCCGGGCAATGATGGCTTAAAAGGCCTGTGCCGTCCCGAGTGGCCGATTACCGACCTGATCGGCGATCGCTGCGTGCCCCTTTGGCAGATGGTGATGAGCGGCCTGGTCGTCACGGAAAACCAAGGCCTGGCCTGGACCGACACCATGCGAGCTCTGCTCTACGCCCAGCACCCACGCTACGAATGGTCGACCCGCCCGGGCGTGCAGCCGGTGCTGGACGCGGCGATGATCCGGAAGATCAAATTCCGTCACGACCTGCTGATCAAGCGATTTGGCCATCTGCGAACTCAGCAAATGACCGCTTACGAACGGGATAGCGGTTACGAATCGACGACCTTCGAAGACGGCACGGTCGTCACGGCGGATTTCGATGCCGGAGTTCTGCGCGTGGACGGCGAAATGATCCCCAACCCCGATGCCGCCTCAGACGGCAACGGCCGGTTGACCAAGGTAGCAGCCGGCGCGGCGTAGGGGCCCGGGCTCGGCTCACTGCCGACCTTACACGCGGTTTCTTCATTCAAGTGAGCGGGCGTGATTCGACAACGACGA
>JAQGHK010000695.1 GCA_028288875.1 Phycisphaerales bacterium
GATCGCGCGGGCTCGGCCGTCTTCACCGCGACGCTGTCGCCGACGGGTATGCCGGATGACGACACGGTGCGGCAGTCGATGGACGTGCTACCGCCGCCGCGGATTCAATTCATCGGCCCGAGCAACGCCACGACGGGGGCGACGACGCGGCCGAGTGGATTATTCGCCGATACCGACGTCGCCGTGCTGACCGACGCCGCGCCGGACCTGGCCACGTTGTCAGCGATCGAACAGTTCGTCGCCGGCGGGGGCGGGCTGCTGATCGCTCCGGGCAAATCGCTCACCACGGCCGCGTGGAACCAGCGGTTCTGGAAAAGCGGCTTCGGCCTCGCGCCGGTGGCGGCCGCGGACGTAGCGATCGAAAAAACGGCGTGGCCGGCGGACGTAGCCTCCTTTGCGTTGCCCGCGGGCGATGCGATCGATTGGACCAATCGGCCCGTCACCCGCTACTGGCGCTTCGTGCCCGGCGGCGGCGAAAGCGTCATCGCCCGCATCAATAACGACCCACTGGTCATCGAGCGCCGCTTCGGGCGCGGACGCGTGACCACCGTCGCCGTGCCGCTCGACGGCCAATGGACCGTCGGCGGCAACCCCGCTACGTATCGCGGGCTGATCGATGTCTTGGCCCCGCGCCTTGTCGATCGGCCGATCATCCGCAATGTGGACGTGGGCGTGCCGCTGGAATCGGTCTTGCGGCTCGGGCGCGATCGCAGCGTGACGGTCACGCGGCCGGACGGGCGAGCCGATCGCATCAGCCTCACCGTCGTCGGCGGGCAAGGCGTGTTCCGGTACACGCGGACCGATCTGCCGGGTCGCTACACCGTCCGCGGCGCCGACCAGCCGGCCGACGACTGGTTCGTCCGGCCCGACCCGGCGGAATCCAATCTATCGCTACTGGATGACACGCAGTTGGCCGCGCTGCTGCACAACACCTCGGTCGACTTTCGCGCCAGCCCGGCCGCGCCGCCGCGACATGAAAGCAGCCGGTCGATCGGCTTGATCGCGGCGCTGGGCGTCCTGCTGGCCGTCGAGATGCTGATCACCAATGTCTATCTCCCACGCCGGGAGCGCGCATGAACGCGTGGCTGACGTGGGAGCCTTCGGCGCTGGCCGCTTGGGCGACGGCGGCGCTGCTGATCGCGGGCGCGCTGGCCGCACGGCAATACCTGCGGGCCGGGGCGCCGCAGCCGCTGTTTCTTCGGCTGGCAGGGCTGGGCCTGTTGGCCGTGATGGCGTGGCAGCCGTCGCTGCGGTTCGTCGAGCGATCCGACGCGCGGCGGCCGCTGCGCATTCTGGTCGACGATTCGCTGAGCATGAATCTCGTCGATACCAAGCGATCGCCGGGCGAATGGCTGCGCCTGGCGACGTCGCTGGGGCGGTTTGATACATCGGCCCAGGTGTCGCCGCTGCGCGATCTGGAAAAATTGCAGGTCGCGCTGACGGACCTGCGCCATGCGAACGAAGCGCTCGCCGCGGCTCGGCAGGGCGATCCCATCGCGTCGGCCGAGCGCGAGCGGTTGGCCAATGCCACGGGCGAGGCCGCCCGCGCGGCGACTGCCCTGAGGTCGTCGGCCGAAAGCGTCGGCTGTGCGCCCCAGACGCTGGCGTCGCTGGATCACGTCGCCCAGGCGATCGCCGAGTTGACTGACGTCGGCACCATCGAAAGCCTGCTCAGCGAAGCGGTGCCCGAACTCCGCCAGCAGGCTCGCGTGGACGACGATGAGACCGCCATCGATAACGCCGCCGCGGCCGAGGCCGTGCAACTGACGCGCGGCATGACGCGCTTCGACCTGGCCACGGCCGCTGCCAAGCGGCTGCGTACGATGCATCCGGCGGATGTCAAAATCAGCGGGCTTACCGGTCCGCTGCCGACCGAAGCCACCGCGGCCGCGTCGCCGCTGTCGGCCGCGCTGCGCGACGCCTGTGTGCGCGCCGCGGCCGAAAAGTTTGAGGCCGTTGTGCTCATCAGCGACGGCCGGGCGACCGAAACGCGATCGCTCCTGGCCTCGGCCGCTGCCGTGGGCGTGCCCGTCTACACCGTCGCCGCGGCGCCGGAAGATCGCTCGCCGGACGTTCGCGTCACCCGCATCGAAGCCCGGCCGGCCGTGTCGGAAGGGCAGTCGGTGGTCGTCCGCGTCCGCGTTTCCCAGCGCAACGCCGCAGGGCAGAAGGTCGGACTGACCCTGACCGACGGCCACGACTCGATCACGCGCCCGGTGACGCTCGCCAACGACAACACCTTCGAGCTGACCTGGCCGACCGTAGCGGCCCCGGGCGTGCGGCTGACGGCGCGGGTGGACGGCGTTAATGGCGAATTGCAGACCGAGAATAACTCGCAGTCGACGTTCGTCACCGCGTTCCGTCGGAAGCAACGCGTGCTGCTGATCGCCGGACCCGGCGGGCGCGACGTCGGCGATCTGGCCGCGGCGCTGGGCGGCGTGCCGTGGATCGACCTGAAGCGGCCGCGGTTCCAGAAGGAAGACCGCAAGCCGATTGATCTGCCCGATGCCGAATTCGCCGGCGCTAACCTTATCGTCCTGGCCGACCTTCCGCCGGCAATTCTCAGCGACGCGGCTTGGGCGAGCCTGACGCGGGCCGTGCGCGATCGCGGCTGCTCGCTCCTGGTGATGGCGGGCAGCGGCGACTGGCTGGCCGACCCGGACGTGGCCCGGCGGCTGGCGCCGCTGCTGCCTACGACGCCCGGCCCGCGCCCGTCATGGGCCGTTCAGCCCGTCTGGACGGTGCCCAGCCGCTTCGGAACCGACGCGCCGTTCCTTCGCCTGGACGAATCGGCCGACGCGTCGTTCCGCGCCTGGCTCGGCCGGCCGAAGCTCGGCCGCCTGCTGGCCGTCGGCCCGCCGGCGGTGGGCGCGCGGGCGCTCTTGGTCGATCGATCGACCCAGTCGCCGGTGCTGGTAGACGCTGCGGCCGGCGGTGGGCGCGTGGCGCTGGTGCTCACCGATGAAATCTGGCGCTGGACCGAGGCCGACGAAGAGGCGGCCAAGCGTTTCTGGCTCGGCCTGGCGGACACGCTGGACGACCTGCCGTACGCCGCCGAGCGCGACGGGCTGGCGATCACCGTCGACCGCGTCGACGCCACTGCCGGCCGAACGCTGTTCGCCCGTGCCCACGCTGCCAACCCCGCCGCGGGCGCCGTCACCTGCACCGTGACCGGCGGCGGCGGCGCGACGTTCGGCCCGATCCCCGTGCGGGGGTTTCTTCCCGCCGGCAGCAGGTTCATTGTCCCACTGAACCTGCCCGCGGGGCAGTTTGATGTCGTGCTCCATCAAGGCGCACGCTCCGTGCAGACCACGCTGACGGTCACCGCCGACGCGCAGCAGGAACTGGCCGATACCACGCCCGACGCGGGCTTCCTCCGCCGCGCCGCCGACGCCACCGGCGGGGCATCGCTTACGCTGGAAGAGATCGGCCGATTGCCCGAACTGCTGGTACGCCAGCGCGAGCGCGAAGAGCGTGTCGGCTCGTACGCGATCTGGAGCAGTCCGTACGCCTTCGCGCTGGTCATCGCCTGCCTGGGGCTGGAGTGGGCGCTGCGGCCGCGGGCGAGGCTGGCATGACGGAACGGCCCGCCATTACCGCCGCGCTGCAGCAATACGACCGCCGTCGGCGGGCCGTGCAGGCGCTGCGCGCGGCCCTGTTCGGCTTCGCCGTGGTGGGACTGTGGGTGTTCACGGCGGTGCTGTGGGACCGCTGGCTACGCCTGCCGGCTGCGGCACGGGTCGTGATGGCGGGCGTGACGCTGCTGCTGTTCGCCGGCACGCTCTTCCGTATCGGCCGAGCGCTATGGGGTGGGCAATTTGATGTCATTGGCTCGGCGAAATCCGTTGAGGCCGCCGACGCAGCGTGGCAGGAGCGGCTGGTGACGGTCGTGAGCCAAGCGGCATTACCCGCCGATCGACGCGCGTCGACGCGATTGAATGCCGCGCTCGCCGATGCAGTGGCCGATGAGTTGAAGGACCGGCTGCCGGTGCGGTGCGTTCGCTTGATGCCGTCACGTGGCTTGCTCCTGCTGCTGGTAGCCGTCGCGGCGATGTGGTTGACGCTGGTGCTCATTCCCTGGTCCGGGGCGACGCGGTTGCTACACCGCCACGTCCTGCCGTGGGCGGACGTTCGGCCTGTGACGACGCTGCAGATCGAACTCTCGCCCACATCGGCGGTGATCCCGCAGGGCGAATCGCTGACCGTTGAAGCCCAAGTCACCGGCGGCCGGGTGCCAGTCATTCTGGAAGTCGGACCGACACTGAAGTCGCTTCGCCCGGTGGCGATGCTGCCAACCTACGGCGATCGCTTTATCGCCACGCTGCTGTCGCAACAGGCTGACTTTGTCTACCGCGTATCCGCCGGCGACGCCGTGACGCGGCCGGTGCAGGTGCGCGTCGCGCGACGGCCGGGCGTGACGGGGCAGGAGATCGACCTCCAACTCCCCGACGGCCGATCCATCCCCGGCGTCACGGCGACCGACACCGGCCTGCGCATGCCGGCAGGCACTACGGTGCAATTGCGCTTCCACGTCACCGAACCGCTGAAGTCAGCGGCCCTCCGCAGTGGGAAGATGTTAATAAACGCACGACCCGGAACGGATTCTCGCACCTGGTCCGCACAGTTTACGGCAATCGCAGACGCAACATGGTCCATCGACCTGCTTGGCGAAAACAACATGACGGCCAACTCCGCCGCCACGCTGGTGATTCACGTGGACCGTTGATGCAGAATACCGTGTCCCAACGTAGCCGTTCATCGCGGTGTTGCTGAAAATTTCCCTCTCCCGGCCATACCGGGCGAGGGAATCAGAGGCGGCTAATCGTTTCGATCGCCCGCCGCATCAGGCCGCGATCAATCTCATGCACATCGATCGGCCGGCCGACGTCGGTCAGCATCGTTACCGTCAATCGGCCGCCGAGGTGCTGGCGGAATTCTTCCAGGCCGTCCAGAAGCGCGTCGGCGTCCGCCAGGCACCCGTGATGAAGCGTCAGGCCGAGGTCACGCAGGCAATTCAGAACACGATCGGCTACCAACGTGGACAAGCCATGGGCGAGCGTGGAATAGATGCAATCGATTGCGAGTCCGATGCCGACGGCTTCGCCGTGGCGGACGGTGAAATTCGTCATCGGTTCGATGCGATGGGCGGACCAGTGGCCGAAATCCAGCGGACGGGATTCCTGTGTTTCAAACGGATCGCCGCCGCGCGTGATGTGCATCAGGTGCCAGTACGCGCTGCGGCGGATGGCTCGATCGGAGGCAACAGCATCGCGGCCAGCGATGGCTTTCGCGTCGGTACAAAGCTGATCAAAAAAAGCCGGCTCCTTCAGCAGGCTGACTTTCACGGCCTCTGAAAACCCGCTTCGCCAATCGCGATCGGGTAGCGTGGAGAGCAGCGTGCGATCGTTGATCACGCCCCACGGCACGGCGAAGCTGCCGAGCCAGTTTTTCTTCCCGAAATAATTGATCGCGTTCTTCACACCCACGCCGCTGTCGGCCTGGCCCATGACGGTCGTCGGCATGCGCACCAGGCGAATGCCTCGATGTGCGACGGCCGCGCCGAAGCTGACGGCATCCAGGAACGCGCCGCCGCCGATGGCCAGCACATAGCTGCGACGATCGAGGGCGCTGGCGTGCATCGCTTCAAGAATCGGCTTCAGCCGATCGGGATCATTTTTGATCGCCTCTCCGCCGTCGATCAGGTGGACGTCAAGCTGTTCGATCGTCTCGCCATGGCGCCCGGCGAAATCGCGAAGCCGAGCGCCCACGCCCGTAGCAGCGTTCACGCCGCTATCGACGAACGCCAGCACCCGCGCGGCCCGGCCTTCGGAAGGTTCCAGTAAGGCGCTTAGCACTGCAGCGTCCGCGCCGAGCGCATCATCCGTGAACCGCAACCGGTGTGTGTACGGCACGACGAACGGGAGATCGAGCGCGGCCGGCACATCACCGGGCGTCTGCCCGGGCGAGCGCGGAGGGGTCACGGGGTTAAAGGCGGGCCTGGCGAACATCGTCAAACTCTTGTGCATATAACCCTAGCCGGATTCGGGCGAAAAAGCCTAGCCCTCTGCTATTAAAGTGCCGCGGAAGGCATCGTCGTTACCCGGAAACTCCGAAAATCGCCGGGAATGCGACGAACCGCTTTCATGATGTTGCGGCTGCGGCATTGAACCACGCCTGCGGCTCGGTCGAAACGGGTGTGCCAGATTCGATCGCGCGGTCCATCACCATGGCCAGGTAGTGGTCATGCAGGCCGTCGGTGAGTGTGTAAATCGGCTCGCCGCCGCCGTTTTCGCCATTGCCCTCATTGGCCATGTTCGCCATGCAGTGGCCGACGGCGATTTCGTCGTCGCTCAGGCGGGCGTCGCCGAAAGGATTTTGATAAACCCACCGTCCGCCGAGCTGCACGCCGCGGTGGTTGTAGCCCTCCATGTTCCCTTCATGGCCGGAGTCGACGCGGGTGAGATGGTCGATGGCCGGCGTGCGGTAATCGATCAGCGTACGGACGGTGTCGTCATGCACTTCGCCGCGTTGGCCACGCACGATGACACGCGGCGAGCGCACCCATGAGCGATGCTGATCCGCAGCGAAGTCAAAGAGGGCAGTCTGGCCGGTGGCGAACTCGATCGTGGCGATGGTGTGCGCCTGGTCGATCAGCTTTTCCTCGGCTGGTGCGCCTTGGCGATTCGGCCCCTGGATGATTTTCGAAACGAACTTCTGCGCCCGGATCGTCGCGTGCCCGATGCCGACGCCCAGCAACCGGCGCAGCAGCGCCATGCCGTGATAGCCGTGTGAGAACGACGCCTGCGCGTGCGTCAGGGGGCCCAGCCGGCCGGAGCGGGCGACGGCGATGCGGGCGGAATGCATCGGCTGGAACGGATAGTTCTCCGCCACTTGAACGGGAATGCCCTTGGCAATGGCGGGCTGAACGGCCGACCACAGGCGATTCATCACGCCGAGGTCCGCCGGCGCGGGCGGCGTCTCACACAGCACGCCAATGCCGCGACGGACGGCGATTTCCTCAATGTACTCCGCGGCCGCCGTGCGCGAGACGCTAACCACCACGAAGTCTGGCTTGGCGGCTAGCAGTTCGTCCAGCGATTGGGTCGCGGGGAAGTTCCACTGCGTTTGCTGCGCTTGCGCTTTAGCCGAGTCGCGAATCAGCATGCCGGTGACGGCGAAGCGATCGGGCAAGGCGTTGGCGACCTGCAGGAAGAACTGGGCCCGCCAGCCGGCCGCGCCGATGACGGCGAACGTGCGTGGTTTCAAAGCGATTCTCCGGTTAATGCGGCGATCTGCTGGCCGCTGAGGTTTACCTTCGTCGCGCCGAGCGCGTCCTTCAGGTGATCAAGATTTCCCGTCCCCAGAATCGGCACGACCGGGAACGGCCGCTGCATCAGCCACGCGAGGGCGACCTGATTCGGCGTCGCGCCGATGTCGGCGGCGATGCGCTCGGCGGCATGCAATCGCGCAGCGCTCGGCTCCGGTTCGCAGCCGCCCGCGCCTTTATTGCCGCCGGTGGCGAAATAGCCGTTGGCGGTGGAGGAATAGGCGAACACGGGCAGGCCGGTCTTGGCGTGCCACGCGGCGTCGGCGGCGGTGAACAGCGGCGAGAGCGGATCCTTCGACGGCTTGGCGACGGCGAGACTGAACTTCGGCTGGCTGGCGGCGAAAGGCGTTTTGTTATTCGCGATCGCGTAGGCATTCGCCTCGGCAATGCGGGTGGTGTTCCAGTTGCTCGCGCCGATGGCTTTCAATCGACCGGCGGCGACGTGCTCGTGCAGTGCGTCGATGATTTCGCCCACGGGCACGCGCGGGTCATCACGGTGGAGGTAGTAGAGATCGATCGTATCGAAGCCGAGGCGATCGAGGCTCTCGGCGACATCGCTTTTGATCTGGCGAGGCGAGAGATAATCATCCGGCCGCTCGTAACCTTTCAGCGTGGGGTGTCCGCCTTTGGGGGTGAGCAGCACCTGGTTGCGATCGCCATTTTTACGAACGATCTGTCCGAGCGCCCGCTCGCTGCTGCCGTGGCCGTCGGGCAGCCAGAAGGCGTAGACATGGGCGCTGTCGAACACGTTGCCGCCAGCGTTGCGATACGCGGCGTAAATCGCATCAAGCGCGTTGCCGGTGAGCTTGGTGCCCCAGGAGACGGTGCCGAGCGCGAGGTGCGACGGCGTAAGTGCAAAAATGGAGGTCAGTTTTGATCGCGCCATTTTCATTTCAGTTTTGGTGCACAAGTGCAGGGCCGGCCGGGAGTAGGGCCAGAAAAACGCGCGCCCGGCGCGACGACAGATTACCCAGACCGCCGTGTGACTTATGGCCAATGTGGTCGCCAGAACAGTTTTCGCGACGACGTTCTGTCCTCTCTCCCGGTATGGCCGGGAGAGGGTTAGGGTGAGGGCTTCCGACCGAAGAGACAGTCGGAGAAAGTTGAGTCAGACGCGACATCATTTTGTGCTTCCACACCCCTCAACGGACCGCGGTGAGAAGCCCTCACCCTACCCTCTCCCGGCCGTACCGGGAGAGGGGATGTAACGCACGTTTCACGTGCGGGCGCGGTGCCGAAAACGGCTTGCCGCCACCACTTGTTCTACCGCCGTGGCGGCGGGATGTCGGCCAGAAAACAGGAATTTTTTGAAATTATTAGCCGAGCGGATTAGGCGAGAATTTGCCCGCGTTCGACGACCGCACGGATTTGATCGATTAGCTCTTCCCGCCGCTGGCCGGGGTCGAAATCGATGCGGAGTGTGACCTTTTCCGCACCTGTCGGCGGGCGGTAAGTGTCGTGGAGCGTGCATCGCCACACACCGGGGATGACGTGGGGCAGACCGGCTTCGAATTGCTGTTGCGAGAGGGCGTTCGGGTTTTGCGCCGTGACATCGAGCGACATCGGGATGACCTGCGATCGCCAGAACACGTCGCGCTCGGTCGACGTCAGCATCTGAATGTTGCGCTTTTTGATGACGTCTTGCGCACCAGTCGGCAGGCGGATGCCCAGCGTGAGGTAATTGAGCCGGGCGGTGTCGTTGATAGCGATCGCGAGCGTTGGCCCGCTCTCGCGCGGGACGGCCACCGTCGTTTCCTCGGCGGTGATCTCGTCGTATCGAATTTCCAGCACGCGCACCGCGCGAACTTTGCCTGAGGCGCGATGGCGGAAGACCAGCAGTTCGCCGGTGGAGCGGTGGGCGTAGAGCTGGTCGTGAAAGAGTTGCCGTTGGTGGACGGCGCTGGCGGCCACCGTTGCGCCTTCGTCGACTTCGTGCGCGGTGAGCGGCTCGCGGAAGCGGGTGATCACGTCGGCGGCCGCGGGCACGCCTTCGGCCTGGCTGAGTTCGGCGTGCAGGCGCGTGAGCGTGTTGATCAGCTTCGCCCGCACGGCGGCGGCATCTGGCGCGGCCTGGATGCTGCCGGTGGTCGTCGGCACGATCTTCAGTACGCGGCTCGCGAAGGCGTAGAGGAACTGAAAGTTCGGCGTCTGCACTTTGAACAGATCGGCCGGGCGGGCGCCGTCGCCATCGAGCGTCGCGGCGAAGCCGAGCAGACTGAAATGCGTGAGCGCCTGCACGTACGCCATCTGCCGATCATGCTCGGCCGGCGTGAGGGTGGAGACGATCAGGCCGACGCCGGTGAGCAAATCGCCCAAGGCTGCACGCTGGGCGGTCTGGTGCGCGTTCGTTTCTGATTCATCGAAGCCCGTGATGGCGGCGAACTGGCCGACGGGGGAAGCGACGTCGGTCCCGCAGAGCAGATGGCAGCCGCAGAAAGTGAGGCCGCCGCTCGGCAGCGTCTGGAGCGTGAGGCGGCGGAGCACGTCCATCGGCGGCGATTGCACACTGGCCATGGTGACGAGCAGCGAGCCGGGCTTGGCGAGGCGCGCGACGGCGGTGGCGGCTGCCTCAAAGACGGGCGGCGGGGTGGCGATCAGGATCCAATCGTCCGGGCCAAAGTTGGCGGCGTAGTTGGCGTAGCCGTCATTGCCCTCGATCGGGCAGCGGCCGATTGCGGGGTCGAGGGTTTCGAGCGCTTTGGCGTGGGTGTCGTAGCAGAAGAGTTTGTTTTTGCCGTCGCGGGCCAAGGGGGCCAGGACGCGATCGACCAGCCACCGCCCGGTGCCGGCGCCGCCGCCGAGAATGTGGATCGAGGTTGCAGGGCGGAAGGGCATGGCGTGCGGTTGGCGCGGCTGACATCACAGGCCAACCACGTGGCGGCGACTTTACACCAAGCGCGGCGCGTCTTGTAGGGGCGACATCCATGTCGCCCGGCAACTTCGATGACCCCGCAACGGGCGACATGGATGTCGCCCCTACGAAGACGCAGGGCTTTCCGAGCTATCGGCTAGTTCCGTTTCAGCACGATTCGTTCGTAGTTAAAGACCAACTGCCAATTCCAGACCGCACGGACCTTGAAGTGCTGATCGTCGGCCACGTGATAGCCGGGGACGCGTGGCGGGTCGGTCGTGGCGGCGTGGCCGTTGCGCCAGAGGATGATCGTGTCGGGCTTGGTTTTTGCCGCGGTGGATTGCAGCAGCATCGCCGGCTGATACCGAAGCGACGCGACCATCCGGCGGACATCCAGCCCCGGCCGGTACGGCCAGGTTTGGCCGGTGCGGAAGCTCAGCGGTGTCAGCCCCGGCAGGTCGGCGGCCTGCACCAGTTCGTAGTGCGGCGACGGCATGCTCGGCAGGAAGAGCTGATGCGGCAGCAGAATCCAGTCCATCATCACCGGCGGGCCGTTGGAGCGCGAGGCAGCGACGACGTCCTGGGTCAGGCGCTGGAAGGAAATTTCAGTCTCTTCGTGCAAGCTCAGCAGCGTGACCCAGAGATTGATCCCCAGTACCGCGCAGCCGATTAGGAGGCGCAGCGGCATCGTCGGCGTGCCCGCGATGATGCTGCCGAGCACGACACACAGCAGCGGCGCGACAAAGCCACTGTACCGCGGCATCCAGAGCGGGTTCCAGCGCGGCAGGCCGTTGGCGTCTAGCGGGGCATGGGTGTAGGCGTAGCGGGCGGATAGCCAGGTGATGGTCAGGGCGACGGCGGTGATGCCGACGAAGGCGATCGCGCAAGCGAATTGGCGGCCCATTCGGCGGTGCCAGCGCGGGTGGCCGACGAAAATCGCCGTGGCGGCGCAAAGGGTGATTGTCCAAGCGATCCAGCCAAGATCCCATGGCGCGGCGAGGCTTCGAAAGGATCGGAGATAAAAGAGGTACAACGGCAGGCCGACGAGCAGCAGCAGGGAGACGGCGGGCGCGAGCGTTAGGCCGTGCCGTTTTCGGCATGCCGCGTTGCCGATCGCAAGGGCGGCGCAAACCAAGGCGGCGATCAGCACGGCGTTCGTCGCATGCCGCACGCGTTCGGCCAGGGGATCGGTCTGCACTTCCGCGTCGGCGGGTGATTCGGTGCCGGCGGCGTAGGCGGTGAGGCATTGCTTGGTGATGTTGAGGGGCGAGCGATCACTTTGCCAGTTGTCGATCCACATCAGGCCGTTGTCGTGTTGGGCGGGACCGGTTTCGCTGCGGCCGGAAAGGCCGCCGGCGGATTGGAACCAGGTATTGATCGCAGAGTAGTAAATCGCCGGGCCGGCCATGACGGCGAGCGTGCCGAGGGTGGCGAGAAGCGTGGTTTTGAACACGGGTGATCGCCACGTGTAGCCGGCGAGCATGCTCGTCGTTTGGGCCGGGGAGAACGGCGTGCATGCTCGCCGGCTACACGTGGGCGTTCGGCGCGCCCAGGCGAAGGCGATCAGCGGCGACACCGCCAGCGGGATACAGAGCACCGCGTGCATGGCCGTCGCGCTGGCACCGAAGAACATGAAGGTCAGTAGCGCCAATCGTCGCGATCGGGTGCCGGCCCGCGATTTGGCAAAGAACAGCAGCGAGCCGAGGGCGAGCGTCAGCATCAGCCAGCCGGGCGAGTACATCTTGGCGTTGCGGGCGTAGAACGCCAGGAACGCCGACGCGGCCGCGACGGCGGCGGAGATGATGCCGACGCGCCGTCCCCCAGTAATCCGGCCGAGCCGGTAGACGGCGTAGGGCATCGCCATCCCCGCGACGGCCGGCAACAGCCGCAGCACGGCGATGTCGGTACCGAACGCCTTGGTCAGGAGCCAGGTGATTTCATAGAACAGCGGGAGGAAGGCGTCGCTGAGGAGCGTATCGAGCAACTGCCCGAACGGGCCGCAGACGCGCCAGAAGGTGAAGGCTTCGTCAGTAAGGGCCGACGGGAACCGCAGGGCCGCGACGCGCAAGGCGATCGCGCAAAGCGTGATCAGCAGCAACAAAACGCGCGTGCGGCGGGGCGTCAGCTGTTTTGACGTCCAACTCAAGCGGACGCGCACCCGACGCTCAGCCCGTGAACTTGGCGGGCTTGTCGAGGAGCTTCCATTGTTGGGTTGCAGCACCGGTGTACGTTTCAATAACAACGTTCCCGTCCGCCGTCACGGCCAAAGTTTTGCCGGTTGCGGCATGTTCCAGGCGATAGGTGCCGCCCTCGACCGGAATAAAGCGCCATTTCTCCGCATCACCGGCCGGCTTGGCGGCGGGGTGTTGGGTGACGGCCGAGCCATCGGCCCTGGCGTCGGGATAGAAGGTTTTGTGCGTGAAATAGTTCACCAGCCGGACGTCGTCGCCGACGGCCTCCAGCTTCCAGGTCATGCATTTCCAGTCCTGGTGCGAATAGAGAACGATCGGCGTGCCATTAGCAGAATTGGCGTCGCGCGGGCGCAGCAGGTCGGACTGGGCGACGTTTTCGATCTGATGCGACTGGCCGGCGAGGGAGGACGGGGCGGTCGAGGGCGCAGCGCCTAAGGCGATCGCGCAAAGCGATACGATCGCGGCGGTCTTGAATTGGCGGATCATGGTGGCGCTCCTGATTGCAAGCCAAACCGATTTAGCGAACCGGGCCCCAGCGGACCATATCGCGTTTGAACATGTTGCTGCCGTGATTTTCGGGGACGAAGATTTCGAAATCTTTGAGTTCGACCTTGCCGTCGAGGTGCCGGTAATTCGGCAGCTGGATCGGGAAGTTATTGCGGTGCAGGTAGAGGATGTCTTCTGTGGTCATTGGCGAGCCATCACACGCGGCGACGGCCAGCTTGGCCTGGTCGAGCGTGGCGAGCGTCATCGCAAAACCGGCGACGGCCGGCTCGCGGAGGATCCACTTCAGCCACGGGCCGACGAATTCTTCGGGCTTCACGGTTGGCCATTTCAAAAAAGCGCCGCGGCCGAGCGGGCCGATGGTGTAGACGCCCATGTTGTGCTCGCGGGCCCACTCCACCAGGAACTGCCCGCGGCGGAGCGAATAGCTCCAGTACGGCGTGATGAAGTCCCACGGATAGGCCTTCGAATAGATGTACAGTTCCTTGTCCGGCGCGCGGTTGAGCACGTCGAGGCCGACGGCGTCAACGAGGCCGTCGTTTTTGAGCGTGGTGACGGCGTCGTAGTACCAATCCGGCGTCGTTTCGCTGCCTTCAAAAATCGCCAGGCGGGCCTTCTTGCAGCCGAGTTGTTCGAGTTCCAGCTTGAACGCCTTGATGACGTCGTCCTTGCACGTCTCTTTGATGCCGTGATCCATGTGCCAAAGGATCGGCTCCAGCTTGCCCGTAATGCCGGCACTTTCGATGGCGGCTTTGTAGGCGTGGCGTTCTTTGACGAACGTGACGTCAAAGTTCGAAACGCCTTGCTCCATCAGGTAGCGAAGAATCTTCCCGCCGAGCTCGGCATCGGGCGTGGGTTCCCAGATGAAGGTGTGGCCGCCCATGGCCAGGATTGGAATTTGAACGCCGCTTGTACCGAGAACTCGTTTTCCGACCATCGCAACGCTCCTGAGACTTGGCTGTACTTAATGTGTGAAGCAATAACGATATCAAATCGCATTATTGATTGATAGACTCATTCGTCCGATCCGTTGAACGCAAATCAACCGTGTGTGGAGTGGAAAGACGCATGAAGCAGCA
>JAQGHK010000036.1 GCA_028288875.1 Phycisphaerales bacterium
GAGCGTAAATGCGGCTCGACGTTTCATACGGTCTCCTTGACAGAAACGAAACTGCAAAAGACAGAAGGCGTCCGCCTGCATGGAGGGACAGGCGGACGCCGGGCGGAGAAGTTAGATGCGACGCCGACGAGCCAACAGCCCGCCGCCGATGACGGCCAAGACGGCGATAGATGCCGGCTCCGGCACGTTGGACACGGTCAGCAGACCAGTGGCTTCGGAGAAGTCATAAGTCCCGTTCGACCAGACGTTGGCCGTCTCCGTGAAGCCGGGGATGTTGAACGACGCGCCGAACGTTTCGTTCAACGAAGCGACGTTCACGAGGTTCCAGCTGTCGCCGAGGTTGGCGGTCGCGCCGCTCAGGTCGAGCGCGAAGGCGCCATTCAAATTGAGCGTGCCGAGGCCAGTCATCATGTTATTGATGCCGGACGCGCCGATGACGAACTGTTCCTGCGACGAATTGGCCAGCGTGAGCGTGCCGGAGTTGACGAACGTATTGCCCGTATAGCCGTTAGCCCCACCGAGTGTGACCGCGCCAAGGCCGGTCTTCGTGAACGGGTTGACGCCGTTAGCCGTCAGCGGCACGTTGACCGTCAGGCTGTCGGCGGCGGTCGCGGCATTGAACACGTACTCAACGTTGCTGTTGGTTGCGATCGTGGCATTGTTGCCGGAGATCGTCGTCGTGCCGCCTTCGGCCCGCAGGAGGCCGGCGGCGGTCAGCTTGAGCGTCGAGTTGTCCGCGAGCCCAAGGTCGACGGTCGAAGCGGTGCCGAACTTGATGGTTCGGACGGTCGCCGTCGCTTGGCCGGTGATCGACGTGGCAACGCGATTGCTCATGTTGTTATTAAAGTCCGGGTTGGCGTCGGCGGTGACGAGAGCCGCACCGGCAATCGCGAGCCCCGGTTGCGCCACGTAAGTCGGCGTGCGCATCGACGCGTTAGCACCACTAGCATTTGGGATCGCGTAGTCCGTTACCCCGTTAGCGTCGAGGATGAATGCGCCTTGGTTGACAATGTTCTGGATGTGCGGGCCGTTGAGATTCAACAAAGGGTTGGTCGGGCTGGTCGCGAGTGCCCCGGCCGCGTCCCGCGCTTCGTAAGTCACGATCGCACCGGCCGACCGTGCGAGTGCCCCAAATTGCAGCGACGCATTCAGACCCGCGGCACGTTGGACGACAACGCGGTTGTTCCCCGAGGCGATCACGAGCGAGCCCAGCGTGAGCGTTTTGTTGTTCGCTCCGGCGGCATCGTTGAAAATGAATGCGCCGCCGTTCATGGTCACGGTTTGGCTGGGGACGTTGACCGCGCCACCCAGACCAGTGACTTGGAGAATCCCGCCGTTGATGGTGATCCCGCCGGTGAACGTTTGAGTTCCGGCGATCGACAACTGCCCAGGACCGGCCTTGACCAGCCCGGCCGTGCCCGCGATAGGCACGTTGATCGTCGCGTTGGTCGCGGTGGTGATCGTCGGCGTCGGGCCGGCGAGCGTCAGCGTGTTAGCGACCGCCCCGCCGATCGTCCAAGCGGAACCGCTCGCGCCGTTATCACTGAAATTGATGTTGGTGATCGTCCGGGCGGCGTCGTTCGTGACGGTCCGGGCGGCGGTAATGTCATTGGTGAAATTTGCAGTGAACCCCGACCCGTCGGCGACAACGCCACCGGTCCAGTTCGCAGTATCGCTCCAGTTACCGTTGGCGTCCGTGATCCAGGTGCTGGTCGCGGCCTGGGTGGTCGCGACGGTCGATAATACGGCAAGTGCGATCGCCGAAACGTTCAATCGTTTGGCATGGCAGAAACCAGAAAATCCGAAATACGACTGCAGATGTAAACGCTGTTGCACGGTTCCCTCTCCTCGAGATGTGTGTCCTAATTCGGACATCGATTCCTCCGCCTGCCGTGTTGCATTCGCAACGAAGATGCAGGTCTTTCCGGCGAGCCAACGAGGCCCGC
Organism: Phycisphaerales bacterium; assembly: GCA_028288875.1. Lineage (GTDB taxonomy): Bacteria > Planctomycetota > Phycisphaerae > Tepidisphaerales > Tepidisphaeraceae > RYN-431. The sequence continues at coordinate 1,947 of JAQGHK010000036.1, forward strand.
CGCTACGATCTACTCACCGCTTCGAACGAAGCGATAAATTTGGACGGCTCCGCCCGTCCGACTTACCCCGTCCTCGTGACTCTGTGCCACAACGGGTCCCACCGCTTTCGGCGAAAGCAAAATCCGTTTCGCCTCGACATTCCGACCAGTGCTTGCGATTCGGGTCAGAAGCAAATCCCTCGCTCTTCGACCCATTTGCTCATGCGACCAATCATTGTCTCTTCCAACCGGCGCTCCTGATCCAAGGCCAGAGAATGGCCCTAAAGATCGTTTGATGCCGGACAAGGACCGGTCGATTCGCCGAGCACGACTGGCGTGTCATCGGGAACAATCCACAAGGATTCGTTCCAGCCCTCTCCACGTGATGTGATCCATTTCAGAGCCCGCTCACAGAGCAGGCTGCGGTTCGAATATTGCAAGGTGGTGAGCGACGGCGTGAGCAGGCGTGCCCGTTCCGGCGCGTCGCAGGAACAGAGCGACACATCAATGCCGATGCGCACACCCCGCTCGTAGGCTGCGCGAATGATCCCACTGGCCGAAAGCGTAAGTGTCGAAAAATAGGCCGTGCAGTCTTGGAACTTTCCCGCGTCCATCAACCGGCGGGCCACGCTATAAGCGCGCGTTCCCGGATCCTCAAACGGTTCAACCGGCTCATTGTAGGTTACGGTTGAGCAGCCGGCATCGGTGGCGGCTTGGTTCCATGCGGCAATGCGCTGCTCGATGACCGGCGACATCGGCTGTGTATTGATGCAGCCCAGCTTGCGATGGCCCAGATCGACCAAATGCTTGACCAGATGCTTCAGAAACAGCGGCGCACCCAAGTCGACACACGGAATGCCGAGCTCCGTGTAGTTGCTGAAGAGCGTGACTAGCCGATCCCGATGATCGCTTAACCGTTTGGCCAACAGCGGCGGCAACTTCGGCATCGGCGGCGGAATCATAAAGATGCCGTCGAACGGTGCGTTCAGCGTCTCAAAAATGACAGGGTCCGACCACTCCACATAAGTTACCGGCCGGACAACACCGTCCCGCGGGACGACTGCTTGGGAGAGAGCCGTAAGCCAAGCGGTGGAGATAGTCGACTCGTACGCCGGGTGCAGAAAAGCGATCTGCAACTGCTTCTTTTTTGACGATTCAGGGATTGCTGGTTTCAGATGCCAGACATCCATCTCTTTGAGCCGCTGGACGGCCTTTCGCGCGGTCATGTAGCTCACACCGAGCTCAACAGCTAGAGCACGCTCACTCGGCAGTTGCTGTAACGAATACGCGCCTACCCCAAGACGGTGCTGCATCAAGCCGACGATTTGACTCACTTTTACTGACATAATTTAATAGCAACATCGCTATGTAATTCTATAATGGCGCCAAATTAGCTGATTGTCAATAAAAATTATAGCACAACCGCTACATTTTTTGTCGGCTATGCTGCCCCACGTGCGGCACAATGTCACTTTTCCTTTGCATTAGGGTTACTCCATGGCGCATGAAATGAGCCTTGAGCTTTGT
>JAQGHK010000050.1 GCA_028288875.1 Phycisphaerales bacterium
GTTGGATACGCGCCTGAAATCCGCCACCGAAGTCGAACAGCACATCGGCCTGCAGGCCGTCGGCATCATTCCGGCCATGCCGCTCAATCAATCGCCGATCAGCCGTGCTTTGGGCGTGCTGAAAGAACCTGAATCGGCTTTCGCGACGGCCTACCGGTCGCTGCGCAACGCCGTCCTCGTTGGTGGCACGACCTCCCGGGTCAAGACCATCCTCGTCACGTCGCCCATCCGCGGCGACGGCCGGACGACGGTCTCGTCCAACCTTGCTATCTCGCTGGCACTGGCCGGCCAGAAGGTGTTGCTGATCGACGCCGACCTGCGTGCCCCGGCCCAAGACTGCATCTTCGATATCGAAAACAACCGCGGCCTGATCGACCTGCTCACCCCGCAGGTCTTTGACCCGGCCGGCGTTGATGCGGTGGTGCATGGCACGTTCGTGCCGAACCTGCATGTCCTGCCGAGCGGTGCCCGCGAAATCGACGCGCCGGAACTGTTCAACGGCAAGGCGCTGACCGACCTGCTGAACTACCTCTGCAATCACTACGACCGGATCATCATCGATACGCCGCCAAGCCGCGCCCACACCGATGCCCGCATCGTGGCCGCCAGCTGCGACGTGACGCTCTTGGTTCTGCGTCCGGGCAAGCACGACCGCAACATGGTGGCCCGCACGCGGATGGATCTGTCCAATGTCGGCGCACACGTCGGCGGCGTAGTCCTGAATCACACACCGGCCGCCGCGACTGTTTCATCGTGGACCGACATCCGGCCGACCACCGGTCCGAAGCCCCTGCCGCCGGCCGCCGTATCGCGGAACGAGGCGATGGGAGTTTCTCAAGCCGCTCAACTTTCGCCGCCGGTGGCGTGAAACCAACAGCTTAAAACGACGTGCAACCAGCTGAAACAACTACTGAATTGAACAACGGATTCATGTCCACCGCCATGCCCACGATCGCCATCACGCCCCCCGCCCGCACTGCGGAGCGGCGGCGGTTCCTTGGCAAAAACGTCTGGGCGATCGGCGATCAGGCTCTGATCTCCGGGTCCAACTTCGTCACCATGGTGCTGCTGGCCCGCTCGCTGGGCGCGGCCTCCTTTGGCACATTTTCGCTGGCGTATTCCGTCCTGCTGCTGGCGAACATCTTTCAATCCACGCTCATCACCCAGCCGCACAACGTGCTGGGCTCGGCGCGCACTGGAATCACCTACGGCCGGTTCACCTTCACGATGGGCATGTTTCAGATCGTGCTCGTCGCCGGCGAAGCCCTGATCGCTGCCATCGCGGCGGCCTGGGTCAGCATGCGCGGCTACGAGTTTGCGCCCCTGCTGTTCGCGCTCGTGCCGGCCATCGTCGGCTGGCAGCTTCAGGAATTCGTCCGCCGCGTGATGTACACGGAAAGCCGCTTCCGCGACGCGTTCATCAACGATTGCATCAGCTACGGCGGCCAGACCCTGGCCATCATCGCGATGTGGTCCATGGGATCGCTCCATGGCGGTAGCGCAATGCTTGCCCTCGCGGCGACCTCGCTCACGGCCGCGCTGTTCGGCGTGTGGCAGATCCGCAAGAGCCTTAACCTTCACTTCGACCACGAAGCGGTCCGCGAAAGCTGGCACTTCGGCAAATGGCTGACCGGCGGTGAACTGCTGCAATGGAGCTGCTCGCTCCAGATGTACCTGTACCTGGCCGCGATCATTCTCGGCACCGCCGCCGCGGGCGAATTGCGGGCCGCCCAGATCCTCTTCGGCCCGACGCGGGTGCTGGCGTTCTACCTCGGCAGCGTGCTGCCGATCCGCTTCTCCCGCGCTCTGGCCACCGGCGGCAATTCGGCGGTTCAGAAGGAACTGCTCGATACGTCTAAACGCATTCTGCCGTGGCTGGGCCTCTACGCGGTGCTGGTCGCGCTATTCGCCCACCCGCTATTAAAGCTGCTGTACCGCGACGAATTCGCCGGCGACGCCCTGGTGCTGGTCGTTTATTCCGCGGCGGCGTTTGTCGATTACGTGCAGGTGATGTTCACCTCCGCGCTTAGTGCGAAGCGCATGACGCGCTCGATCTTCTTCGGCCAGCTCTGCGGCATCTTTGTCACCGCCGCCGTGAGCTGGTGGATCATCCGGCTGTTCGGTGTCACAGGCGCCCCGATGGCCCTGGGCATTTCCTCGACCATCATCACGGTCATGTTCTGGCGCTCTTATAAGGCAAGTATGACACTGGCAACCGCTCCGATCTCGCCCGCCACCATGTCGGGCACCCATGGCGACGCGACCGGCGCGACGCCCCACGACGAACAGAACGCCGCCCGCGTCGATCTGCTGGGCCGTGTGTTTGACACCCTGAACGAGCACCAGGTGCCGTTCTGCGTCACCCACGCCTACGCTGACCTGGACCGCGTCGTCACGTCCGACGTCGACTGCATCATCCCTGCCAGCTACCGCAAGGCCGATCTGCTGCCGGTGCTGCAATCGGTCACGACCGAAGACGGCCCGGTGAAGATTGTGCAGTGGCTTGACGACGGCGCGCTGTACATCGCTATTTCTGCCGGCACGGACCGCCTGCCGGTGATGGTGCAACTGCACGCGAATGCGGATTTTGAACTGGGTGGCAAGGTGTTCTATACCGGCGAAGAAATCATCGCCGCTCGTCAGCCGTATGGCGCGATCTTTGTGCCGACGCCGGAGATGGAATTCGCCTGCGTACTGCTGAATCGCGTGCACAAGTCTGACCTAACCCCGGCCCACGCCGATCGGCTGACGTCGCTGTTCGCCCAGGCCCCGGCGGAATGCGAACGCGAGATTCGCCGCTTCTGGCACGAGACGCACGCCAACACGATTCTAGCTGCCGCCCAGGCTGGCGAATGGGACGCCGTCCGCACGTCGGCCGCGTCGATCGCTGCGGACTCTCGAATCACCGGCCCCGCCAACGGCGTGTTCCGCTCGGCCGGCCGCAGCATTTCGGGCACCGCGCGTCGCATCAAGCGATGGATTCG
>JAQGHK010000059.1 GCA_028288875.1 Phycisphaerales bacterium
TACGCATACAAGCTTGTGGCTCACGAGCGAGTGGAGCCCTTCTCCGTGGAGTCTGCGGCGTGAGAGTGTTGCTGGACAGTTGCATCGCCGGCGCGGCGACGGATATCGTTCGCGCCGCTGGGCATGATGTTCTGTGGACTGGCGACTGGCCCGCTGATCCCGGCGATGACCAGATCCTTCAATTCGCTATGTTTGAATCGCGTGTCCTAGTGACGATTGACAAAGATTTCGGAGAGTTGGTCCTTGCACAAGGTTTGCCGCACGCCGGCCTGATTCGTTTGATAGGCTTTCGCGCCATACAGCAAGGGCCGGCAATCGTACGTCTTCTGGCGACTTACGAAGCAGAGTTAGTGGCCGCCGCGATTCTGACGGCAGAGCCATGGCGGGTTCGGGTCCGTGCGAAAGAATGATCTCAACGAGCATTTGAATGCTGCTCACATCAACCTAGTCTCGTCTCCGGTGTCTAAAAGAGTTGAGGGTATGGACAACGCGCCGCGACCAGCTTCGCCGTCTGTCGCCGTGATCAACGATCTCGTCACCGCGTGGAAATCCAACCCGGCGGTGGAGGCGGTTATCTTATTCGGCAGCCATGCCCATGGCACGGCGGGCAAAAATTCAGATATCGACTTCTATATCCTGACCCAAAACGTTGCCGCCGTGTCGGGTGACGGGATGTACTTCGTCCACGGTTTTCTGATCGAAGCGTTCATCAACACAAGAGCCTACTTCGAAGGTCACTTCGAACGCTTTCACGCCGACAACAGCCGTATCGGCCAATCGCAATTCGCGTCGGGCATCATCCTGTTCGACCGCACCAATGAAGGATGGACGATTCAGCAAACAGCCCGCGAGTGGCTGGCCAAGCCGCGCATCGGACAAACGTCCGAACAGGCCTATTGGCCGAAGCGCATGATCTGGTCGCGATTTGTGCGGCTGGAGGACATGGTCCGTCGCGGGCAGCCCGCCCTGCTGTTCGTGCTTCGAAGCTTCGCCTACGACGTCTATCGCAAGTACGCCGCGTTCTTGGGCCAGCCGGTTATCCCGACCGATCAGATCGAAGATTACTTATCCAACGCGGCCCATCGGAAGCAATACCTGCTGGACCCGTTTCCCGACGCCGAGTTCGCCACAATGCTTCGTTCCGCCCTGCGGCCGATGGCGACGAATGATCTCTTCGAGCTCGTCCGCCGGATCAAAGATCACGCGCTGGCCGCGATGGGCGGGTTTGAAGTGAAGCAGCGGTAGCGCCGTCTGATTCGCGAAGCGTCACGACAGCGATGCCGGTAGCGATGATCAGCAGCATCCCGTAGACCCATGCACCCTCGAACAGATCGTGCGGGAGCCTGGTCGAGAGAAACGAATCATCGCCATCGACGGGATTGAATCGAATCGTCACTGGCGTGCCCGGCGGGTAGGCGTCGGCGAAGGCGGCCTTCGTATCGTGGTCGGCTTCGAAGTGAACGCTGGCGTCGTAGCGATCGCCTTCATAGCCTTGGCCGTCGAGGACGAAGCCGTAGAGGAAATCGACGCTGTAAGTCGTCGGGTGTGAGCCGTGCGGATGGCTGAAGAGTCGGCTGCGCTTCACGGTGCCGGTGGTTGTCCGCCAGCCGTCAGCACGATAAGCCTGATAGATCGGCCGAACAACATTCGTCGCCAGCCACGCGCCGGCGACCGCCGCCAGCAGGCCAGCGACGACGATTTGCGCGACACGCCGGCAGGTCCATTTCCGTCGTTTTGCCGCTCGCCGCCAAAACGATCGGCCGCCGAAGTTGAAAACAATCAGCACGAGGGTCGCGGCGCAGAACGGGATGACCCAGTCCGGAAATGCATTTAAAAATCGGCCGATCGGTGTCGTCATCTGGGACCGAGATTGGCGAAGACAAGCAGTGAAGATCGGTGCATGGCGATCGATTTGCGTGCCACGGTTTGGTACTCCAAGCCGCTTCTTCGTCGAGCGCGGCCTGGAGTTCTAAACCGTCGCACCTACGCGCAGAGAGATACTCGCGCCGGTTCAATGATGACTTACTGCTGCTTCGCCGCCCTGGCGATGCGATCTTTCGCCTTGGCCTGCGAGGGCTGATCAACCGGCGCGACGCAGCTCGGGAACGCGGCCAGCATCAGTTCCGCGGCCTGGGTCTGCTTGGTCTGCGGCATCGCCTTCTGCAGCTTCGCGGCGCGCACCTGCAGGTTGCGGAACTCAGTGGCGGAAGCGATGTCCGGCTTCTGCCAAGTTTTGTAGTCGGGCTGGTCTTTCTTCAGTTCGTCGATGCGGCGTTCGGTGTTCTTCACACGGTTGGCCAGCTTCGGGTGGTCGCTGGCGATCTCGGGGGTCTTGTCGTAGCCCTTGTCGATCATCTGCTGGAAGAAGTCGGCGAAGTGGTCGGCATTCCAGCCGGCGTGGGTGTAGAAGCGAAACCCATACTTGTCGGCCTCGTCTTCATCGCCGCGCGTGAAGCCCATGCCGAGGAACTGCCCCGCCGCGAGGCCCGCCGCGCCGCCGGCGGCTGCGCCGGTGAGGCGATTGTCGCTGCCGCCGATCACGGCCCCGCCCACGGCCGCTGCTGCTGCGGTGGCATACACGCCGTACTGGCGGTTCATGCCGGCCTGCACGTGGCGGCAGTAAATGTGCGCGAACTCGTGGCTGCAGACGGCGGCGAATTCGTCTTCGGTCTTGGCCGTCGTGAACAGCTCGCTGTAGATGTAAACGTGATGGCCGCCGGTGGTGAACGCGTTGAGCGTGTCACTGCCCACCATGTGGAACTGCACGTCTTCAAACATCCAGGCGGCATCGCCCTTCTTATGAGCGGCCGGCCCTTCGCCGCGGGCGTCCATTTCCTTCGCCTCGGCGACGATGCGTGTGCCGATCTTGTCCATGTAGGCCTGGAGCGCGGCATCGTTCAGGATGGCCGGCTCGAGCTGGCTGTGCGACTGCTGCGCGTTGTTGATGACCGACTTGTCGGAGGCGCACCCGCCGGCCATCGCGACCAAAGCAAGCATCGCAACCACACGTCCGCTGATAAAACCGATCCGCATCAGGGCCCTCCGGGTTAGGCACGAACATTGTAGACGGCTTGCGGGTTACGGACAGGGGCAATCATCGTGCGGCAAGCCCTTACGGCGCGTCGCTAGACCTGGTTGGGGATAAATGACGTAACCGCGAGCAAGCTCGCGGTTAC
>JAQGHK010000110.1 GCA_028288875.1 Phycisphaerales bacterium
CATGGCCTGCAGCTAGCAGCCGATGAAACAGCGTGACGGTGTACCCCTCGGCCCCGCCGCGCGAGCTGTCGGCGTGAAGAACGACCAGCAGGACTTTCATGGCCGGCCTTTCATCGATCGATGCTCACATTTCGTGTGGGTTCGCGTTTGCGCAACGCCCGATCATGTCGGCCGATCGCACGCATTTTTCGGTAGATAGCGCCCAACATGGACGTTGTGACTACGACGCCGCCGGCGGAGGTATATCGTTTGAACCATTCGTCGGCGTCTGATGGATCGAGCATCAGCGGCCCCGCGCTATATAGAAACTGTGCGAGGTCCTTTACCAACCACCGCTTGCGAAACCACGACGGCAGCGGCTTCACCCTTCCGGCGTCCATCAGCTTCGCCTCGACATTCTTCTCGCCTAACCGAATATAGAAGTGGCAAAGATACAGGTCGCGATGATGCAAGCCGGCTCCATGCAAGCGGCCCGCAAGGTCGGCGGTCGCGTTGGAGATCGTTTCGAAAGGCAGACCGGCTTTCACAGCGATGTCGGCGTCCTGGTACCCCGCCAGATCTTCCGTGATCAAAAACCCGCGCCCGTCGTTCAATCGCCCTGCAGCCACCAGCGGCACCGTCGGCAGGTTTGCGTCCATGAGCAATCGAATGGCCGTCGCTTCTTCTTCGACGCCGGTGTGGCCGGGCTTGTTGCGCTTGATGTGCAGACGCGTGCCCTCGGCGTCCACCACGCAGTTTTCGCGTTCGGTGATCGATCGCCAGGCTTCGATCTTTGGGTGCTCGAAGACGCTCATGCCGTCGAACAGGCCGACGCGCTTTAGCAGGTCGGCGTACTTCGCCTCGGCGCGGTAGAAGCCCTTGGGAAACGGCAAGCTCATGCGCGCTCGGCCGCCTGCGTTTGATGGAAAAATCGGCTGATGCCCGGTTTGAAAATCACCTTGCCGTCGACCACGACCAGTTCTTCGTTCAGATAAAGCTGCACGGCCTTGCTCAGAACACCGGCTTCCAGCGACAGGCCCTTTTCCTTGACGTCATCCAGATTGTCATGGCCCACGTCGATGTGGAATACGTCCTGCAGAATGACGGGGCCTTCGTCCAGTTGTTCGGTAACGAAATGGGCCGTGCAGCCGCTGACGCGAACGCCGCTTTCGAAGGCTTGGCGATATGGGGCCGCACCGGGGAAGTGCGGCAGCAGCGACGGGTGAATATTGATCACGCGGAAGCGGAATTTGCTGACGATCGCCGGCGGCAGAATCCGCATGTAGCGCGCTAGCACTACGAGATCGACGCCCAGCCGATCGAGCTGCTCGCCGAGCCATGCGAAGTGTTGTTCCAGGTCGTTATGGCTCTTCCAAGCGAACGGCAGATTGGCCGCCGCGGCCATCGGTTCCAAATCGGGGTGATTGCTCAGCACCGCGACGATATCGCCCTGGATCAGCCCGGCTTTATGATCGTCCAATAGCTTCGCCAGGCAGTGGGCTTCCTTGCTGACGAGCAGCGCAATCTTCTTCGGCCGGCGCTGCCCGTGGAGGTGGACGCGGACGTCCATGTCGATCGATTTGCCACGTTCGATCAGGCCGGTGATGAGGGCGGACAGATCGCACGTCAGGTCAGCCAAATCGACCAGCATGTCCATCACGAACAGGCCGCTGACGACGCGCTGCTCGATGTCTTCAATATTCGCCCCGCGTTCGGCAAGGAACGTGGCCACTTGCGCGACCACGCCTTTCTGGTCTTTCCCGAGCACGGAGACGACGGCCAGCACTTTGGGCATGCGTGCAGTGTAAAGAGCTAGTGGCTGGTGGCTAGTGGCTAACGGCTGAAGACGAAGACCGATCTCGCCCCTCTAAGCTAGTAGCCACTAGCTACCAGCCACCAGCTCTCCTATATTCCGCCGATGATTCGGCCGGGCCAAACGATCGGCATTGTCGGGGGCGGACAGCTCGGGCGGATGTTTGCGCTGGCCGCCCGTCGGATGGGCTACCGCGTGCACGTGCTGGACCCCACGCCCGATTGCCCCGCCGGGCAGGCGGCCGATTCGCAGACGACTGCCGCTTATGACAATCTGACGGCCGCCCGGGATTTCGCGGCCGGCGTGGACGTCGTCACCTTTGAATTTGAAAACGTCCCCTCGCGGACCCTGGCCGTCATCGAACAGGAACGGCCGGTCCGGCCGTCGCCGTTTGTGCTGGATATGACCCGGCATCGGTTGCGGGAAAAGACGTTTCTCAGCGAAAACGGCTTCCCCGTCGCCCCTTTCCGCCGCGTGACCGACGTGTACGACTTAGCCGCCGCGATCAAAGATCTGGGCACGCCGTGCGTGCTGAAAACGGCGGAATTTGGTTACGACGGCAAGGGCCAATCGAAAATCGATTCGCCCGATCAGGCTGAGGCGGCGTGGAAGGCGCTCATCTGCCCGCTGGGCGTGCTGGAAGGCTTCGTCCGGTTTCAGAAGGAAATCAGCGTCATCGTCGCCCGGAACGACGCCGGCGAAGCCCGCGCATTCGATCCATTCGAAAACGTCCACACCCATCACATTCTCGACACCACGATCTGCCCGGCCCGCATTGCCCCGGAGCTGTCGGAACGGGCCACCGAGCTGGCGAAAAAGATCGCCGAGAAGATCGGCCTCGTCGGCCTGCTCTGCGTCGAACTGTTCGTCGTCGGCGATGACTTGGTCGTGAACGAACTCGCCCCGCGCCCGCACAACAGCGGCCATCTCACCGGCGACGCCTGCGTCACCAGCCAGTTCGAGCAGCACCTCCGCGCCGTCTGCGGCCTGCCGCTGGGCGACACCTCGCTCATGCGGCCCGCCGCCATGGCAAATCTGCTCGGCGATCTCTGGGCTAACGGTGACCCGAAGTGGGAAAACGCCTTAGCCGACCCAACGGTGAAGCTGCACCTGTACGGCAAGCGTTCCGCCCGCCCGGGTCGGAAAATGGGCCATTTGAATGCCACCGGCGCGACGGCCGACGAAGCCTGCGAAGCGGTCCGGCGGGCACGGGATGCGCTGCTGTAGGGGCGAAATACATGTCGCCCGAGTTGTGACAAAGTGGCGTGACAGCGGGCCACGGGCGACATATATGTCGCCCCTACATGAAATCGACTGTTGACGAGATTCGCGCCCGTTTTGACGCCGATGTAGAGCGCTTCAGTGACCTTTCGGTCGCGCAAGCGACGGCCATCGACAGCAAGCTGTGCCTTGAATTGATCGCCGATGGCGCGGCCGCCGCATCGCCCAACGCGACGGCGATTCTCGATGTCGGCTGTGGGGCGGGTAACTGGACGCTCACGCTGTTGCAGCGGTTGCCGGGGCTGTCGTGCACGTTGGTCGATCTGAGCCAGCCGATGCTGGATCGGGCGCAACAGCGCGTATCAGCGGCCGGTTCGCCGGCGGTGGCGACCGTGCAGGGCGACGTGCGCGAGCTGGAGTTCCTGCCGGAATCGTTCGATCTGATCGTGGCGGGAGCGGTGCTGCATCACTTGCGCGATGATGCCGAGTGGGACGCGGTGTTCGCGAAGTTCCACCGCTGGCTGCGGCCGGGCGGGTCGGTGTGGGTTTATGACTACATCGAGCAGGAATCGCCCGTGATCCAGCAGGTCATGCGCCGGCGATATGCCGACTTCCTCAATGGCGTCGGTGGTCCGGGTCATGCAGCGAAGGTGTTTGGCTATGCCGATCAGGAAGATACGCCGCGTCCGGTAACGTGGCAGATGGATCGGCTTCGCATGGCCGGGTTCTCTGCGATCGATTTGCTGCACAAGCACTTGGCGTTCGCGGCGTACGTCGCGTTCAAATAAGCCCGCGATATCGGACTCCGGGCCTACACTTCCGCTGCGTGGCGGTCTGTGTAGACTGTGCCGCGGTCCGGGCTGGCCGGATGTTGCTCTAACGATCTTGAAAGTGTTCCCATGATCCACCCTTGGCACGACGTCACGCCCGGCGAAGACATCCCGCAGGAATTCGACGCCATTATCGAAATCCCGTTCGGCTCGAGCGTGAAGTACGAGATGGACAAGAAGAGCGGCTTGATCAAGCTCGACCGCGTGCTGTTCTCGGCCGTGTTCTATCCGGCCAATTACGGGTTCATCCCGCAGACGCTGGCCGAAGATGACGATCCGATGGACGTGCTCGTGTTCTGTCAGGAAGCCGTCGTGCCGCTGACGCAGATCCACGCCCGCACGATCGGCCTGATGACCATGATCGACGGCGGCAAAAAGGATCACAAGATCATCGCCGTCGCGACGGAAGACCCGGAATTCAACAGCTATCGCGAAGCGGCCGAGATGCCGACGCACCGGCTGACAATGCTCCGCCGCTTCTTCCTCGACTACAAGCACCTCGAGGGCAAGCAGGTGGAAGTGGAAGAAATTCAACCGGCCGCTCAAGCCTATCCGGTGATCGAAGACGCGCTGACCCGTTATTCGCGCCAGCGCCGTCGTGGTTTTGACAAATAAACCGCGAGCGATCGCGACATCTAAAGCACACGTTTAGCCGGCGAGCATGCTCGCCGGTTTTTCATTTGGTCCCCTCTCCCGGTAATCCGGGGGAGGGTTAGGGAGGGGGTCTGCGAGCGGCGCTAAGTTGGATGGTAAGGAACAATGCGCGACGACGATCGCCCTCGGCGATTCGCTTCTTCTGGTCGTCGCCCCTCTCCCTAACCCTCTCCCGGCGTACCGGGCGAGGGGACCAGAGCGGCGGGCTCGAGGCGGCTGACGTAGATCACGCCGGCGGCTGCGGTGCCGAGGGCGACGGTGCCGCCGTCGCATTTTTCGAGCGTGATCGCGCCGGCGATGGTGTCGGCGGTGACGATCGTCAGCTCGATTCCGGGTCGTAGGCCGTGATTGTTCGCGTAGGTCAGGAAGGCGACGTCCTGATTATCCACGCGGGCCAACTTCACGTGATCGCCGGGCAGGCAGGCGGTCAGCGGGATCAATTGCGGCCGGCTGATTTCACCGGCGGCGGTGGGAATCGGGTCGCCGTGCGGGTCGACCGTGGGGTGGCCGAGGTAGGCGTCGATCTTTTCCATCAGCTTATCGCTGATAGCGTGCTCCAGTTCCTCGGCCTCGGCGTGGACTTCGGACCAGTCGAACTTCAAGACTTCGACAAGGAAAGATTCCACCAGGCGATGTCGCCGCAGCACATGCAACGCGAGCGTCTCGCCGGCCGGGGTGAGGGCGACGCCGACGCGGGGCTCGTAGTGCACCAATCCGGCATCGGCGAGGGTGCGGACCATGGTCGTTACCGTTCCCGGCACGACATTCATCGCCGTCGCCAGGCGGCCAAGGGCGACCAACTCGCCGCCGGTGCGTTGCCGCTCGGCATAGAGCGTTTTGACGTAGTTTTCGACGGTGCTCGTCGGCATGGGACGGGCCAGTGTAACCGACCGCGAGCGGTTTCAAGCCAGCCCGAGATCCTCATAAATCGCGGCGTTGATCTCGTTCTGCCGCTGCTGGTGTTTGGGCTCGCCCGGCATGCCGTTGACGACCCAGGCGACGACGAGGCCGTGGGCCGGGTCGGCGAAGGCGCAGCCGCATTGGTTGCCGCTGTGGCCGAAGGTGGCATCGCTGGCGTGGGGGCCGTAGCCGTAGGTTTCGCCCCCGCCGTTCACTGCGCCGTAGCGTTTGCTGTCGAGCTTCAGGCCCCAGCCCCAGTCGATCGTCTGTTTGAAGGTTTCGTCGAACATGCCCTCGCGCTGGCGGGCGATCATCTGGCGGGAAAGCTCCGGCGGAAGCAGCCGGCCGTCGTGATCCAGCAGGCTTTGATAGACGGCGGCAAGGTCTCGCACGGGGCCGCGGGCGTTCGCGCCGGGGCGGGGAACGATGATGCCGTCGGGCTGATTGCCCGGAAAATCCGGCGTGACGATGGCCAAGTGGTCCCCGAGGGCTTCGGCCTCCGCCATGGTCATACCGACGCTGCTGTCGCGGGCGCCGACGGGCTCCAGCACCCGCTCGCGGACGTAAACGTCGAAACTTCGCCCGTCGAGGCGGCGGATCAGCTCGCCTAGGAGGAACCAGCTGCTGCCGACGTGGTAGCCGGCTTTTTCGCCCGGCGTCCAGCCCGGTTCCTGCCGCAGGGCCCAGATGCGGCGAAGAATCGCCTCCCACGGCCCCGGGGCGAAGTTATTCAGCGGTCCGCGGAAGCCGGCGGTGTGGGTCAGGATGTGGCGGACCGTGATGGCCGCCTTCCCCAGGAGCCCGAATTCCGGAATGACCTCGGCCACGCGGGTATCAAGCGTGATCGTCCCGGCGACCACTTGTTGCAGGATGGCGATGGCCGCCAGCGGTTTGCCGGCGCTCATCCAGAGTTGAACCGAGTCCGGCGTCATCAAAACGCCGGGTCGGGCATTGCCGAAGGCCTCGTCGCAGAGGGTCTTCCCGTGCAGGCGGACGGTGAACTGCCCGCCCGGATGAAGGCCGGCTTCGATTCCGCGATGAAATACTTCGAGTGACTTTTTCATAATTCCGCGGCGGCAAGGTTCGATAACTCGAAGGGATTTAGCGCCGGTTCTGCGCGGGTCTGATAAGAGCGCCGTCCGGCGATGGAAGTCGATTCAACGCGGTCCGCGGGGTCAAAAACGCGGGTCCGGCCGATAAGGCATATCCGGATTTGCCTGCACAACCCATCTAAAGTGACCCCGTCTCCCCCGTCGATTCTCCCTAAGTCAGGTTCCTGCAGCAAGGTCGCTGCGGGGCTGGGACAGGTTGCCGGTGCCAAGGTGGCACTCAGGTTCAGTTCGGGAAAGGAGGCAGCCACAAGTCTGTATGAAGTTGGAAACGATTGTGAGCTGCTGAAGGGTGATCCCTTCTCCCCAGTAGCCCGAGTATTGAAGGGAAGAGTTTCGCCGAGTCAACAACACTAACGCCCGGACCGCAGATCCCGGCAATCCTGACTAGGTCGGAACCGTCTACGGAAAGACATCATGAGCAGAATCAACACCAATGTTGGCTCGCTGATCGCCCAACGGGCGCTTACGAGCAACCAAGCAACGCTGAACACGAGCCTGGAGCGGCTCAGCACCGGTCTGAAGATCAACTCGGGTAAGGATGATCCCGCAGGTCTGATCGCGTCCGAAAGCCTTAAGAGCGAGCAGGCCGGCATCACGCAGGCCATCAGCAACGCTCAACGCGCCGACAACGTCGTCAGCACCGCCGAAGGTGGTCTGGGCGAAGTCAGCGGTTTGATCACGCAGCTGTCCAGCCTGGTTAACGCCTCGGCGAACAGCGGCGGCCTGAGCACCGATGAGACCAACGCTAACCAGCTGCAGGTCGACTCGATCCTCTCCACCATCAACCGCATCGCCGGCACGACCTCGTTCAACGGCAAGAAGCTCCTGAACGGCACGCTCGACTACCACACCAGCGGTGTGGCCAGCACGTCGATCCAGGACCTGCATGTGAACTCCGCTCGTCTGGGCAGCGCCTCGGCCGCGACGGTTGACGTCAAGGTCATCGCCGCCGCCAGCGCCGCGACGGTCAGCTACACCGGCGGCACGCTCGCCAGTGCAGCGACTCTCGAAATCGGCGGTAACGCCGGTGTCGAACAGTTCACCTTCGGTTCCGGTGCGACGGTCAGCTCGATCGCCACGGCGGTCAATGCCCAAGCCGATGTGACCGGCGTCAGCGCCAGCGTCACCGGTGGCAACATCACGCTGTCGTCCAAGACGACCGGCTCCAGCCAGTTCGTCAGCGTTCGCGCCGTCAGCGGCACGTTCACGACGGACAAGACCCGCGACGAAGGCAGCAACGCCACCGTCACGGTCAATGGCGCGGTCGCCACGACCGACGGCAAGAACGTCAGCTACCGCTCGAGCGGTCTGGACGTCGACTTCACGCTCAGCGACACCGCGAACGCGGCTGCTCAGACGAGCACGTTCAAGATCACCGGCGGCGGGGCGACCTTCTCGCTCGGCAGCAAGGTGAACTACGGCGACCAGGCCAGCATCGGCATCGGGTCGGTCACGACCGGCAGCCTCGGGTCCAAGGACCTGGGTTACCTCAACTCGCTGGGTTCGGGCTTCGACAACAACCTGTCGAGCGACAACCTGGCAACGGCCCAGAAGATCGTCGACAAGTCCGCCAACCAGGTCAGCACGCTCCGCGGCCGCCTGGGTGCGTTCCAGAAGTACACCATCGGTGCGACCATCAGCAACCTGGGTGTGGCTCTCGAGAACGTCTCGGCGAGCAAGAGTGCGATCACCGATACGGACTTCGCTTCGGAAACCGCGAACCTCACCCGTTCGCAGATTCTGAGCCAGGCCGCCCAGACGGTACTGAGCCAGGCCAACTCGGCCCCGCAGTCCGCCCTGCGTCTGCTTCAATAGTCGCGGTCGCCATGGATCGGCAACCGAAACGGGACCCTTTCCCGATAATGAACCCGCCCGCCCCCGGTGAACAGCCGGGGGCGGGTCGTTTTATATGGCAGATGGGCGTTTACTTGGCTTTCCGCGTTGTTGGCGGCGCCTTCGGCGCCACCGTGCCGACCTGAATCTGCCCCACGCGCGGGCCCCGGGTGGGTGTCGTCGCACGGATCGTCCGTCCGTCATCCAATTTGCCGGTTACTGCGAGGGGAACCGTCGTCGCGCCCTTGGGTGGAAACTCGAATTCCAGTTTCACGCCCATCTTCTGCACGGCCGTCGTCAAACTGACACAATCGGTCGCCAGGCCGGGGGGAAGCGCGTCGGCCGGGGCTGACTTCGCGGATTTGTCCTTGATGGCGGCGACCAGCTCGTCGATCGTCGTGAAATACTGCTTCTGCGAGGCCGCCCGCGCCGCGTAGTTGGCCAGCATCCGGACGGCGGCCTCGGAATAAACGACAGGCGTTGGATTGGTCGGTTGGCTGGTCCACCACGCCTCCCACTGTTTTTCAAAGCCCTCGGCCGAGCCGAACGACTCCTGCCATGCCAACTTCCATTGCTTGCCACGGCTCAGGGCAATCATGAACTGCGTAAACGGCTTCTGATATTTCCCGTTGTCCGCATGCGCGAGGAACTGCACCATGGCCCACGCCTGGTCGTAGTTTTCGCCTTTCATTTCCTTGTTCCACTGTTCGTGGCTAAGCGCCATCATCGCGTC
>JAQGHK010000119.1 GCA_028288875.1 Phycisphaerales bacterium
GATCGCCGACAAAGACACGAACGACGTGATTGTTGAGCGTCGCCAACGCCATCGTCCGTGCGGGGCCATGTGAATTTGATTGGTCATTCTGCCGTTCGTCAACTTCAGTGCCTAGCTTACCGATCTCGCACGCAAAATCACCCATGGTCGTACGACTCCTTGCGATGAGCGGTCAGGAGCAGGACCGCCTTCGACAGCTTCCACGGCCCATCGAGGGGAAACCGCCGCCGTAGCGCTGCGCGAAAGGCGGCCAGCGCGGCATCGGCATCGATGTCGCGCCCCGGAAGACATGAAAGGAAATACTTCTCCAACGCCGCGACCTCCGTCACTTCGAGGCGCGAGTCGACGGTGGTGAGGGTGACGTTCCCGAAGACAGCCTTGATGGCCGCCGCGGCGTTGGCGTCGTTGAACGAAGGAAATTGCCGGAACGCCTGGATTTGGCCCAGCGCCGGGCACTCCCGCTCGGCCTCGGCGACGGTGTCCCAGAAGCCGGCGAGGGAATCGCGATAGTTCGTCAGTGCCAGGAACCGCCCGCCCGGCGTTAAGACTCGCTTCATTTCTGTAAGGGCGGCGAGCACGTCGGGCACGTGGTAGAGCATGTGCCGCGCGGTGACCACGTCGAAGGTGCAGTCCGCGAACGGCAAAGCAGCCGCGTCCGCGGGCAGAAGTTCGACTGCTTCCGCTAGGCCCGCGGGAAACATACCGGGGTTCAGATCGACGCCGACCAACCGGCCGCGGTGCCCTTCCCGCCGCAGTCGTCGCGGAAAGCCGGCCGGCCCCGTGCCGACGTCCAGCAGGCATTCTTCACCGCTCAATGCAAGCGCCGCATCCACCGCGGGCTCCAGCATCGGGCCCACCGTGTACTTGTCGTGAAGCTCGATCCGAGCCTGCAGAATTTCGTCGGTCGCGTACTGCGCGGCCACCAGTTTTGAATCGTTCATCATGGTTCAGTTGGCTCCCCCGCCGCCACCTCTGCCCCGGCCCAGCGGATCCCGAATCAAGCGCAACTGGCACGACCGGCAGATACGGAACTCGAATCGCTTGGCCACCGCATCTTCCAGTTCCTCGGCAGTGGCACCCTTCATCTCTTCGAGCAGCCGGGCCATGGTGGCGTCGAAGTCCGTCTCTTCGAGGTCGTCCAGCGACACATCGGGCATTGACGGGTCAGCATACACGTCGATTTTGACGACGTAGTGAGCGTGCTGCGGAATGACGCCGCCGCAGCGGTCGCAGATCACTCGGGCGGGACCGGCCATGGCGTGGATCGTACCTTACCCGCCGTCGTCGTTTACAATCCAGCGATGTTCGAAATCAGCGTCACTCGCACGTTCTGCGCCAGCCACCAGGTCCGCTTTGCCGACGGCACGCTTGAGCCGATGCATGGCCACAACTGGACGGTCACCGTGTCGGCCGGGGCGGAGGAATTGGATGCGGACGGGTTTGTCATCGACTTTCACCAGCTCGAATTGCGGCTGGATGCAATTTTGAAGCCGCTGAACAATGCCCACCTGAACGACGCCAAGCTATTGGCCGGGCGGAATCCGAGTGCGGAGATTGTCTGTCAGGCGATCGGCCAAGCGATCCAGATCGATCCGCCCGCGCGGCTGCTGTTCGTTTCGATCACCGAAGCGCCGGGCTGCGTCGCGACGTATCGGCCGTCGCCCGCCCCGCAGCCGAACTTTGCCGATTTGAACGGCTAGATTCGGTGGCCGCAGATGCACGCAGATGAACGCGGATAAAACGGATGCAATTTGTCTTTCTGCATCTGTGTTGATCTGCGTCCATCTGTGGCTAACTAGATTTCCATGAACTCCGGCGCCGGCTCTTCCACTTCGCTGACCGTCGGGATGACGACATCGAGGAACGCCCCGCCCAGCTCCGCGCGGATCGCAGCCGCGTCGTACTTGCGGCCGAGCAGGCGGGCGTAGACGTCGCCTTCGCTGATCGCACCTTGGCGCGGCGGGAAGGCGGCGGTGAAGGCCTGGATCTTGTTCTGCCAGTTTTCCCAGCTGCCGTCCTTTTCCACCCACGCAGCACTCGGCAGCAATACGTCGGCGACGTTCGTCAAGGCGTTGGGCAGCAGGTCCTGGACGACGCGGAAGCCCTTCTTCAGGACGGCCGGCACGTTGCCGCCGAGCCAATCGCTGTGGTAGCCGGCGGTCACCCAGCCGGCTTTGAGGGCGGCGGGCGCTTTAGCGGCGGCGAATTCTTCCCACGGCATCGTTGGTCCGGCGATCTGGGCGATCACGCGTTCCACGCCGCGGCGGTTCGGCACCTTCTCGGCCTGGACGCGGAAGGTTTCCTTCTTCGTGATGTAGTGCTTGTACACCTCGTCCTCGGCGGCCTTGGGCACCGGGCCCAGCACCAGGACGGCCTGCGGATCAATGCTGCGCAGGTACGTCGCGAGCAGGAACGCTTCTTCGCTGGCCAGCATCGGAGACAGCACCGCGTACAGGCTGCCGTCGCCGTTTTCGCGGTAAACCTTCTTCAATTCCGTGTCGGCGATGCCAATGGCGTCGTAATAGCCGCTCTCGACCTGCGCGCCGTACTGCGTCTTCATCGCGCCAAAGAGGCGGCGCTCGTCGGCGACGACCTTGTAGCTGTACCGGCTGTCATCGCTGATCCACCACGTGTTCACGTCGGCGTTGTAACGCGGCTTGAGGCGATGGACTTGGCCTTCATTGTGATGAACCCAGATATTCTCGCCGCCCGCGTCGGCCGGGCTGATGCTGGGGACGCTCTTGAGGAACCAGACGCGCTGTTTGAACAGGAAATCCTTGTCCAGGAGCGCGCCGACCGGGCAGAGGTCGACCACGTTGCCGGACAGGTTGTTGTTCAGCGGCTGGCCGGGGAAGATTTCGATCTCTTCCGTACTGCCGCGGCCATCGACGAACAGCTCGCTCGTGCCGCTGATTTCGCGGGTGAAGCGGACGCACCGCGTGCACATGATGCAGCGGTCGTTGTACAGCAGCACGTTCAGGCCGACGTTCTTCTTGGGCTTCTTGTGTTTGTCTTCCTCGAACCGGCTTTCAGACCGGCCGAAGCGGTAGGAATAGTCCTGCAGGGAGCACTCGCCCGCCTGGTCGCAGACGGGGCAATCCAGCGGGTGATTCACCAGCAGCAACTCCATGACCTGCTTCTGGTTAG
>JAQGHK010000145.1 GCA_028288875.1 Phycisphaerales bacterium
AGCCGGCGTCCACCCAGCCCGCCTCCACCCAACGGGCCGACGCGACAACGAAGCCGACCACCCAGGCGGCCAAGAAGAAATTCCCGACCGCCGCCGAGCTGGCCAAGCAGATCACCGACAAGAAAAAGACCGAAGAGAACAAGCTGCAGGTCGCCTACTTCGACCTCACCAGCGGCTTCACCGAAAAGCCGGCCGACTTCACGCTGTTCAGCGAGCCAGCGCCCACGCTGCGCGATTTGATGGAACGCATCGGCAAAGCCCGCGATGATAAAGACGTGAAGGCCTGCCTATTCTACCTCGGTGCGGGCAGCGGCCTGAATCTGTCGCAGGCGAACGAAGTGCGCGACGGCCTCGTGGCGCTCCGCCGCGCCGGTAAGAAGACGTTCGTCTACGCCGACACCTACGACACTGTCGGCTACACACTCGCCAGCGGCGCGACCGATGTCTGCCTGCTCCCCGGCGGCGAAGTGTTCCTGCCGGGCATCGGCTTTGAAACGATGTTCTACAAAGGCACGTTCGACAAGCTCGGCGTGAAGGCCGACTACGTGCAGATCGGCGAATACAAGGGGGCCGAGGAGCCGTTCACCCGCACCGCGCCCAGCGATGAGCTCAAAGGCGAATTGAACAAGCTCGTCGATTCCTACTTCAAGCAGATCACCGACAGCATCGCGAAGAACCGCAACCTGAAGACCGAGGACGTGAAGCGATCGGTTGATAACGCGATCCTCTCCGCCAAGGTCGCTGAATCTGCGGGGTGGGTCGATCACTTGGTCGATGCCGATGGCCTGCGGCCGCTCATCAAGCAGGAACTCGGCGGCGATATCCGCGTCACGCAAAACTACGGCGTCGCGGAAAAGGACAACGTCGACTTCTCCAACCCGTTCGCCATTCTTTCGATTCTGAACAAGAAAGAACCGGTCAGCGACAAGCCAAAAGTGGCCGTCGTTTACGCGGAAGGGACGATCGTCGATGGCGGCGGCGGAAGCAGTCTGATGGGCGGGCACAGCATCGGCTCCGAAGAGATTCGTAAGGCCATGCGGCTGGCGTCGCGCGATGAAACGGTGAAGGCCATCGTCATCCGCATCGACTCCCCCGGCGGCAGCGCGCTCGCCAGCGAGGCGATGTGGCAGGCCGTGCGGCGCGTGGAGCACGACAAGCCGGTGATCATCAGCGTCGGCAGCATGGCGGCCAGCGGCGGGTATTACCTGGCCAGCGCGGGCGACTGGATCGTGGCCGATCCGACCGCCATCGTCGGCAGCATCGGCGTCGTCGGCGGCAAGTTCGTCCTCAGCGGCCTGTACGACAAGCTTGGCCTCACCACCATGACCTTCAGCCGCGGCCAGAATGCCGACCTGTTCAGCAGCACGACGAACTTTTCCGATCGCCAGAAGCGAATGGTGACAACGTGGATGAAGAACACGTACGACCAGTTCACCGATCGCGTGATGACCACCCGCAGCGGTTCGATCAAGGATATTGATCAGGTCGCCCGCGGCCGCATTTTCCTCGCGGCGGATGCGAAAGACCTCGGCATGGTCGATCAGATCGGCGGCCTGGAAGCAGCCATCAATATCGCCGCCGAACGTGCCGAGTTGAAGGCCGGCGATTACGACGTGAAAGTCCTCCCGCAGCCGTCCACGTTCGCCGACATCCTCGTCGGCAAATCCGCCGGCGACGCCAGCGGAGGCAGCATCCTGCCGAAAATCCAGATTAGCGCCGACAGCCTGTTGCGCTCCCTGCCGGCCACCCTGCGCACCTCGCTCGGCCAGCAGATCGATCTCATGCACGTCCTGGAGAATCGCCCGGTGGCCCTGATGAGCCCGTACGTGCTGACGGTGAAATGAACAGCGGCGGGCCGCAAGCTCATGTAATCGTTCGGCCGCCGCAGCGTCTATGACGGCAACCGGGGAGTCATGACGCACATTGAAGCGATGGAATCACGCCGGTGCTTGGCCGCTAACGGCCTCGACACCACCTTCGGCACCAACGGCGCACTCACGCTCCCCGGCGGCGTTGTTACCCACGGGGCGTTCGTCTCCTATCCGGGTGGCTACATCGTCGAAGCCGAGGCCACTAGCGGCACCGATTACCTCTACAAAATCACCGACGCCGGCAAGATCGATACGACCTGGGGCACCGGCGGCCGCGTCGCCACGCCGGCGTTCGGGGTCAATACACTGGTCTACGACAAGAAATACAACCTGCTCTACGCCGCCGGCGTCACCGAGCGATACACCAACGGCAAAGACGATTCCGGCGGCGACGTCGCCGCGCTGCGCATTGAGCGCTTCAACGGCGCAACAGGTGCGGTCGACACCACCTTCGGCACGAATGGCGTCGCCTCCTTCACCTACGGCACGAGCAACAGGTCGATCGTGAATCGCATTTCCATCGGGCGGCTACTGCCACTCGCGAAACGCGGGCTGGCCGTCGCGCTCGAGCACGACAGCTATCTAAGCTCGGCCGATTACGACGCCGACACGAACCAGGCCATCGACATCACGCTGCTCAAATACAATGCCAACGGCACGCGCGATAGCCGATTCGCCCGCCGCGGCATCGCGAATGTCTCCAGCGGTTACCGCAACAGTCACGATGCGTTCACAAGCTACGATCGGGAGTTCGACGAGCCCACATTCGCCGACCTGCAGGCACGTGACGACGGATCGCTTCGCGTGCTGACCTTGCGCACCCGCGGCACCAGCAGCACGGCGAATGACGACGAAGGTTTCGACAGCAATACCTACACGTACCTCGTGCAGTCGCAGGTGCTGAGCGCCCGCGGCGCGTTCGATCCTTCGCAGGAGCACATCTGGCGGCTCATCAAGACGACTACGGTCGGCGCCGCCGGCTACACGCCCGGATTCTACAACGGGCTGCTCATCCGGGCCGACGGTGATGACGGCGCGGTCGCGGTCGGCACTGTCGCGAGCGGCATCTACGAAGGCGATCCATCGGTCACGCAGGTCACGACGATGACGCCAGCCGCCCGAACGGTCAGCCGCTTTCATTCACTCGATGGCCGGTTCTACGAAAAGCTCCTGCCGTACGGCAACGGCTACTACGCGGTGGAGGACTACATTGATGTCATCTGGTCGACCAAGCTGCGCGCCGATTTCCGCCTCAGCCCGACCTACAACGGCGGCAAGCAGCTGCGCATCGACTTCCCCAAATCCGAGTCTGAAACTTACGCCAGCGCCGTCGATATTGACGGCCGACTGATTGGTCTGTTCGGGAACACGATCTATAGAATCATCGGGTGATATCGACGGGCAGCAGGCTATGACACGACGCAACGACGCAACGCAATAACGCGGCGGGGCAAGCCGTTGCCGCACGGCCGTTACCGCAGGTTGGTCTGCGCGTCTTTCGACAGGAACTTGGTTGCACCCGTGAAGGTCGATTCGTAGTACCAGTTGCGGCCGTCGATCGTCAGCTTGTTGACGCTGTCGTTGAAGCGGTTCTGGTCCACATTGACGACCGATCCGTCGGCCAGCAGCACGTTGGTGGTCTTGTTGGCCTTGCTGCCACCATGTGGTGCGTTGACGTAACCGCCGCTGGTGGCCCAGGCCGAGTCCAGCGGATTAACTTCGCGGGCGAACGTAATGAACCGGGCATTGTTCGCATTGCCGGTCGGCAGATACGGAGCCATGTCGGCGGCGACGAACACGTAGCCGGGCACCGTGTTGCGTTTCTTCAGGCAGTACTGGGCCCGCTGATCGCCGACCGGGCTGCTCGTGCTCGGGAAGGCCGGGTCGCTCATCTGGAGATAGTCGCCCAAGGCACGGTTATAGATGTACATCCATGGGATTGACGTCTTCATCGACGGCGTGCTGTTGCCGAGCGGGGCAGCCGGGTCATATTCCGGCCGGGTGTTCGACGGACAAGTCATCAGCTTGTCGATGCCCACTTGATAGAGCTTCGTCATGGCCGGCGCGCCGGACAGCCAGGCTGATCCGCCGCTGTTGCCGGTGCCTTGCAGTTGGGCTTTGTAATACAGCCGCGCGATCAGGCCGGGCCAGTCGCCGGCTTCCCAGCGGTTTTCCGCCTTCGACAGCCCGTGGGCCGGCAGCCAATAGTTCCGATTCTCGGCCGAATACATCGCGGCGTAGTTGCCGATCTGCCTCAGGTTCGACATGCACTTGATCTGCTGCGCCTGTGCCCGGGCCCGGTTGAGTGACGGCAGCAGAATGCTGATCAGCAGCGCGATGATGCCAATGACGACCAGCAGTTCAACCAGCGTGAAGCCAAGCCGCCGCGAGGCGCGATTCACGGATTCGGACATTGATTTCGACATGATTTCTCCACCACCAAAAACCACCAACCCAGAGATGACTGGCCCTGCGCCACACAGGGCCTTGCGATGTCTCATTTTAAATGGCCGCGCGGCGGATGGGGTGAACTTTGCGTGGTGATATCAAAGCAAGCTGTTGAGCAATTGCGTCAGCGCGGCGGGTGCCTCATGAAGCGAAAAAGCCGGGCGGCGCTGACCCTAAGGGATTGGCTTGCTCGCGTGCTCCGCGGTCAGCAGCGGCACCGCGCCGAAGAGGCCGGGCGAGCAATCGACCAGTGTCCGATTCAACGGAAATCCCCCGCAACGCCGGCACGAACGCCAGCGCGATGGCGATATGTCCGAACGCAGGTCAGTCGTAGCCGCAGCACATAAACGGCATGTCGCGGTCCCGCTGGTAGCGTGCGGGGCAGCGTACGGTCAGTGTGCTGGCGCTGTCGCGGGTACGGCGGCGGTCACGCCCAGGAGCTTCAGCATCTGCTCACCGTAACGCGTGCCGAGCGTGCGATAGCCGGGAACGGTGAAGTGCAGGTGGTCGGCCTGTCCGGGGCAACCCTTCGATGAAATGACGTAGGAATTGGGCAGCGTCTGGGGCAGTTGACCGATGATCTCGTTCATGGGCGCGCAGACACCGCCGGCCTCGGCGGAAACGGTCTCGCCCGCGAGCAAGGGGACGGCCTTGGGGTCGAGATTGAGGTCTTTGATCAGATGGTCGTAGATGCCTTTGACTTTGTTCGGCCACTCGTGGTCATTCGCGTTGGATTCGCCTTGGTGCAGCAGGATGCCCTTGATCACGCCGTCTTTCTGCGCGAGCTTGGCCATCTCCACGAGGCGCTCGTACGGGTTGCCGCCGTATTCACGGGTGAAGTTCTGGACGAAGTCCGGGGCGGTTTTGAGATAGCCTTGGTACTGGTCCTGTTGAAACAGTTCGATCTTGCAGCCGCCGATGGCAACGACGACCACGCCGACTCGGACGTTCTTCGGCAGGTTGGCCACCATCGTTCGCCCGAAATAATCCGCCGGGCAGAGGCCGGTCTGGCCGCGGCAGAGCGGCGGCACCGCGTCGTACCATTGGCCCTTCTTGCGGCCCATCTGCGGAAAATCAACCGCCGCCAACATGCGGAAACGGGCATCGACGCCCGCCTTTTCCTCCGCGGGAATCTGATTGACGCCTTCCATGTTCGACTGGCCGAAACAGAGGTAGATGTGGAAGTTCGGGTCCGGCAGTTTGGCGTCGGCCGCCTGCCCGAACGCACGCGTGGTGAACGACAAAAGAACGGCCGCCAGGAAAAGAGAAGTGACGTTCATGGGATGTCCGAGCCTCCGCCAGAGGGTTTCAGTCTTCTACGCCATGCTACATTACCGTGGCCGACCAAATTTCCAAATTCCCGCTAAGGTAAACGTTTTCTCGACTCTTCGCTCGTCCAGCGGTCGCTTGCTGCTGTGTGTCAGTAAAGAGTCGGATGCAGGTAGCCGCGATTGACGACACGCCAACCCAATCGCTCACGGGTTTCTGAGTCGAACGGCCCGCCGGGCGATCAGCAGCGGCACGGCGCCGAGCACGCCGAACGAGCAGTCCACTAGCGTCCAGCCCCACGGAATTCCGCGGAACGGCCCGACGCAGATCGCCCACACGATCACCAGCCCGCACAGCGTCAGCCCGTAGTTGAACAGCCATGCGTGCTTTGCCGGATCGCGCCACGCCGGCACGAACGCCAACGCGATGGCAATATGCCCGAACGCCAGCCAGTCGTAGCCGTAGAACATGAACGGCATGTCGCGGCTCATCACCTCGGCCGCGTCCTGCACCCGCCACAGCCACGCGCCGAGCGAACCGCTGTCGCGATGAATAAAATACGTGACCGCGTGCAATTGCGTCAGCACCGGCATCGCCGTCAGCCCGCTCAGCACCAGGCCGACGATAAACAGGGCGGTCATCCAGCGGGCGATGCGCATGTCCGATCAATCCTTCTGCCAAAACCCCGGGTCGGCGGCGTCCACTTTACGAAACTGAGCGGCGATCCGCTGCGGTTTGAGCCGAGCCTCGTCGCGCGAGGCGGCGCTCCGTCGTCCTCTCAAGGCAACGGAATAAGCGCATTGCCTCGTCCCATCAGTGACCTTCGCCGCTGAAGTCGCCCCAGATCTTCGGGCTGTTGAAGCCGTCCGGCTTCTGTTCGCCGAAGGGCGGGGCTTCGATTTTCAGAAGCTCGTCGTAGCGGGCCTTGAGTTGCTTGACGATGTCGGCGTGGTCGGCGGCGACATTGTTCTTCTCCTGGTGGTCCGTGGCCAGGTTGAACAGCTCGATTTCGATGTTCTTGTACTTCTCATCGCGGGCGGGGTCTGCGCCGTCCTCGACATTGGGGTGAGCGCCGTTGATGACCAGCTTCCAATCGCCGCGACGGATGGCGCCGGTGTGGGGGGCGATGTTGATGATGATTTCGTCGTGGACGGGGTCGGTGCCGCCTTTGAGGGCGGGCATGAGGTCGCGTCCATCGATCGGCTTTTTCTGGTCGAGCGATCCGCCGGCCAGCTTTACGATGGTGGCGTACCAATCGACGATGTGCGCCGGCTGGTTGACCACACTGCCCGGCTGAATAACGCCCGGCCAGGTCGCGCAGGCGCAGGTGTGGACGCCGCCCTCGTAGACGAAGCCTTTTGAACCTCGGAAATCGCCGTTGCTGGTGATGCGGCCCGGCTCGGGGCCGCCGTTATCGCTTGAGAAAAGGATGAGCGTATTGCGGTCCATGCCGCCATCGTGGATCGCGCCGACGATGCGCCCGATCTGTTCATCGACTGCGGCAACCATGCCGGAATAGGTGGCCTTGATCTTGGGCTTCACGTCGGCGTAGGGGGCCTTGTATTGGTCGGGGCTCTGGTAGGGCGAATGTACGCCTTGGAAGGGGACGTAGAGGAAGAGCGGCCGCTTCTGATCGCGGCTGTTGATCAGGCGGACGGCCTCGTCGCCGATCAGGTTGGTCGAGTATCCCTTGTCGTAGCTGGCCTTATCGTCGCGGTGCCAGTCGAAGCCGCCGTCACGCTCGTGGGTGTTGTAATCGGCCGCACCGTTGTACATCCCGTACTGGTGCTCGAAGCCACGCGCCAGCGGGAGGAACTCGGGCTTGGAATGGCCTAAGTGCCACTTGCCGACGACGGCGGTTTCGTAGTTCAGATCGTGGAGGCGCTGGGCGAGCGTTGTCTCGTCGGTCGGCAGGCCATAGGTCGCCCACGGGCGGACGACGGCCATCTGCAGGCCGAAGCGGAACGGGTAGCGGCCGGTCAGCAGCGCCGACCGTGTCGGCGAGCAGACGGGCATGACATAAAATGAATCGAGCTTGGCGCCGGCGGCGGCGAGCTTGTCCATGTTGGGCGTCTTGATCGCGCCGCCGCGCCAGCCGACGTCGCCGCTCCCCATGTCATCGACAAGAAGGATGACGACGTTGGGCTTCGCCGGGGTCTGCGCACGGCCGATGCCGCAAAGGCCGCACACCAACGCCGCTGCCAGCAAGACTTTTTGAGTGTTCATCATGACCATTGTTTCCGACACATTCGGCAAAGCTGTTCGACATCACGGCCAACCCGACCGGCCA